>DASUMC010000144.1:0-8458 GCA_036277855.1 Actinomycetota bacterium | reverse complement strand
CGAACATCGCCTTCGACACCTCGACGATCGACCTGCCGGCCGGCGAAGCGAGCACGATCCACTTCGTGAACGACGACAGCGGGGTCCAGCACAACATCGCGATCTACCCGACCGCCGACGACCTCGCCAACGACCTGTTCCGCGGCGAACTGCTGACCGGCCCGGGCGAGATCGACTACTCGGTGGACCCGCTGGAGGCCGGGGAGTACTACTTCCACTGTGACGTCCATCCGACGATGAGCGGAACGGTGAACGTCTCCTAAGCACCCGTCGGGCGTCCAACCGGGTTCTCGCAGGTTGCCGCGCTACGATGGGTCGTGTGAGCGTCCCGCGACCCGATGCCTCGTCGATCCCCGACGCCCCGGGCGCGTACCTGTTCCGAGACGACGACGGGCGGGTCGTCTATGTCGGCAAGGCCAGGTCCCTGCGTAAGCGGCTGGCCAACTACTGGGGGCGCGACCTCCATCCCCGGACCGAGGCGATGGTGGCCGCCGCCGCCTCGGTCGAATGGATCATGGCCTCCACGGAGGTCGACGCGCTCCTGCTCGAGTACAACCTGATCCAGGAGCACCGGCCCCGTTTCAACGTCCGGTACCGAGACGACAAGTCCTACCCCTACCTCGCGCTGACGGTGGGGGAGCGATGGCCCCGTGCCCAGGTCCTGCGGGGCGCCAAGCGCAAGAACGTTCGGTACTTCGGGCCGTTCGGGCACGCCTACGCGATCCGCGAGACCCTCGACGCCCTCACGCGCGTCTTCCCCGTCCGGACCTGCTCGAACTCGTTCTTCGACCAGCGCGCCCGGGCCCGCCGTCCGTGCCTGTACTACGACATCGGCCGCTGCTCCGGGCCGTGCGTCCCGGAGCAGACGGGGGTCACCGAGGAGGCGTATCGGGCCGACGTCGAGGCGCTCGGCGAGTTCCTGTCCGGCCACGAGCGCCCGATCATGGAGCGGCTCGAACGCGAGATGGAGGAGGCCGCCCGGCGCCAGGAGTACGAGCTCGCGGCGAAGCACCGCGATCAGCTGACGGCGGCGCGCCGCGCGCTCGAGAGCCAGGAGATGGTGCTGTCGCACCCCGAGGACCTCGATGTCGTCGGGCTCGCCGAGGACGATCTGGAGGCGGGGTTCCAGGTGTTCTTCGTCCGTCGTGGTCGCGTGATGGGCCGCAAGGGGTGGGTCGTCGACCGGGTCGAGGACCTCGACCGGCCCGGGCTCGTGGGTTCGTTCCTTCGCGAGCTCTACATGCAGCGGCAGGATGTGCCCCCGCGGATCCTGGTCCCCGAGCTGCCATCCGACGCCGACGTGCTTGGTGAGTGGCTCTCGTCCCGGCGGGAGGGGCCGGTGAGGTTCGCCGTCCCCGAGCGCGGGACCAAGCGCAAGCTGATGGAGACCGTGACGCAGAACGCGACCGATCAGTTCCGCCGGCACAAGCTTCGGCGGGCCTCGGACTTCGGCGCCCGCTCCCGCGCGCTGGCGGAGCTGGGCCGGCGGCTCGAGCTGGAGCAGCCGCCGCTCCGGATCGAGTGCTACGACATCTCGAACCTGGGCCCGACCGACACGGTGGGGTCGATGGTCGTGTTCGAGGACGGACTGCCCAAGCGGAGCGACTACCGGCGCTTCGAGATCAAGGGGGTGCCCGGACAGGACGATTTCGCAAGCATGGAGGAGATGCTCCGCCGCAGGCTGGCGCGCCTCGCCAAGGACCGGGAGCCCGGCGAGCGCCGCCGCTTCGCCTACCCGCCCGCGCTGATCGTCGTCGACGGCGGCCGCGGGCAGCTCTCGAGCGCGACCAAGGCGCTCGCGGACGCCGACGTCCACATCCCGGCGATCGGGCTCGCGAAGCGGCTCGAGGAGGTCTACTTCCCCGACCGGCCCGACCCGCTCGTGATCCCTCGTGGCTCCGAGGCGCTGTTCGTGCTCCAGCACCTGCGGGACGAGGCCCACCGGTTCGCCGTGACGTACCACCGCGAGAAGCGCGGGAAGCGCGCGCTGGCCTCGCCGCTCGACGACGTGACCGGCGTTGGTCCGTCCCGGAAGAAGGCGCTGCTGAAGCGGTTCGGGTCGGTGGCCCGAATCTCGCGGGCGAGCGAGGACGAGATCGCCTCGACGCCGGGGGTCGGCCCGGACCTCGCCAGAGCGATCCACGATCGGCTCACCGGTCGCGAGCCCGCCGGGGGGAGGCGCAGCGCGTGACCGCCGACCCCGAACGCACGGGCGGGGATCCGAAACCGAGCGAGGTGCCGAGCAAGGGGCCGGCCGAGGAGCCGAGCATGCTCTCGGACCGCCGGAAGCGGGCGGCGAAGCGAGCGGCCGTGGCCCGCCCCGCGAACGAGGGGTTCACGATCATCACCGGCCTCTCCGGCGCCGGCCGCTCGGAGGCGGCGCGGTGCCTCGAGGACCTCGGCTACTTCGTGGTGGACAACCTCCCGCCCACGCTGCTGCCGAAGATGGCCGAGCTCGGGTCGCGCCCCGGCGGGCCTGGCCGGGTGGCCATCGTGCTCGACGTCCGCGGCGGGGTGTTCTTCGGCGAGCTCTCGAAGGCGCTCCAGGAGCTCGAGGAGCTGAGCGTCCCCTCCCGGATCCTGTTCCTCGAGGCGTCCGACGGCGATCTGGTCAACCGCTATGAATCCACACGCCGCCGCCACCCGCTCGCGCCGGCGGACCGGGTGGTCGAGGGCATCCGCAAGGAACGGAAGATGATGGAGGCTCTGCGCGGCGACGCGGACCTGATCATCGACACATCGGGACTCACGCCGCACGAGCTCCGCGACCGCGTCCGGGACGCGTTCTCCGATGCGCCTCCTGAGGAGAGCCTCCAGATCAGCCTGGTGTCGTTCGGCTACAAGTACGGCGCCCCGCGCGACGCCGACCTCGTGATCGACTGCCGGTTCCTTCCGAACCCGCACTGGGTCGAGGAGCTCCGGCCGCTCCCGGGCACCGACGACCGCGTCCGGACGTTCGTGCAGGGGCAGGCCACGTACCGGGAGTTCCTCCGCCGGCTCCGCGCCCTGCTCGGATTCATGGTCCCGGGGTTCGTGGCCGAGGGGAAGGCCTACCTCACCGTCGCGATCGGCTGTACCGGTGGGCGACACCGTTCGGTGGTCGTCGTCGAGGACCTCGCACGCTTCTTCCGCGAGAAGCACATCTCCGCGTCGATCGATCACCGCGACCTCGATCGCTGAGACGCCTCCCGAGCCGAGCACCTCCCGGCTGGCCACACAGGCGATTGGCTAGGATGTGAGTCCAACCCCCTGGAGGACGCCATGAGCGTGAAGATCGGCATCAACGGGTTCGGCAGGATCGGGAGGAACTTCTTCCGTGCCGCGAAGAAGCTCGGCGTGGACTGGGACTTCGTCGCGGTCAACGACATCACCGACCCCCCGACGCTCGCGCATCTCCTGAAGTACGACTCCGTGCTCGGGAGGTACGACGGCGAGGTCGGGACCTTCGACGGCGGTGTCACGGTCGACGGCAAGGAGCTGCGCGTGCTGGCGGTCCGCGACCCCGCCGAGCTGCCGTGGAAGGAGCTCGGCGCCCAGGTCGTGATCGAGTCGACCGGGCTGTTCACCGACCGCGAGAAGGCGAACAAGCACATCGAGGCGGGCGCCGAGAAGGTCGTGATCAGCGCCCCTGCCAAGGGTGAGGACCTCACCGTCGTCCTCGGCGTGAACGACGATGCGTACGACCCGTCCCAGCACAATGTGATCTCGAACGCGTCCTGCACCACCAACTGCGTCGCGCCGATGGCCAAGGTGCTGGACGACGCCTTCGGCCTCGAGATGGCGTTCATGACGACGATCCACGCGTACACGAACGACCAGTCGATCCTCGACCTTCCGCACAAGGACCTGCGCCGGGCTCGAGCCGCGGCGATCAACATCATCCCAACGTCGACGGGGGCCGCGAAGGCCACCGGCCTCGTCCTCCCGCACCTGCAGGGGAAGTTGGACGGCATCGCGATGCGGGTCCCCGTCCCGGACGGGTCGGTCACCGACCTGGTCGCCACGCTGCAACGCGAGGCGAGCGTCGACGAGATCAATGCCGCGTACCGGTCCGCGGCCGAAGGCGGTCCCCTGTCGGGCGGCCGCCTCGTCTACACGGAGGATCCGATCGTGTCCTCCGACATCGTGGGGAGCCCGGCGTCGTGCACGTTCGACGCGGCGTCGACGATGACGATGGGGAGAGTGGCCAAGGTCGTCGGGTGGTACGACAACGAATGGGGATACTCGAACCGCCTGGTGGACCTCGTCGACCTCGTCGCTCGCTCGCTGTAGGCGCCGGTGCGCCTTCGAACGCTCGACGACCTCGGTGACCTCGCGGGCCGACGTGCCTTCGTCCGGCTCGACCTCAACGTCCCGCTCGAGGACGGCGTGGTTACCGACGACGCTCGGATCCGAGCCAGCCTGCCCACGCTGACCGAGCTGCTCGAGCGTGGCGCCTCGATCGTCGCGGCCTCCCACCTGGGCCGGCCGAGGGGCCGCGTGGACGAGGGGCTCCGGCTCGGCGCGGTCGCCGAGCTGCTCCAGCGCTTCCTGGACAGGGTGGTCGAATACGTGCCGACGGACGGCGTCCTCAGCCCCGAAGTCGAGCAGTCGAGCCAGGCCCTCGCGTTCGAACCCGGTCGGCTCGTCCTGCTCGAGAACCTGCGGTTCGACCCGGGCGAGGAGGCCAACGACCGGGCCTTCGCGCAGCGGCTGGCCGGCCTCGCCGACGTCTATGTCGACGACGCGTTCGGCGCGGTGCACCGCGCCCATGCATCCGTGGTCGCGCTTCCGGCCGTCGTCCGGGAGCAGGGCAGGGACGCCGTCGCGGGACGCCTGCTCCAGCGTGAGGTCGAGGCGCTGTCTCGGCTGGTCGCCGATCCGGCGCGTCCCTATGTCGCCGTGCTCGGGGGCGCCAAGGTTTCGGACAAGCTCGGCACGATCGGTGCCCTGGTCGAACGCGTGGACGCGCTTCTGATCGGCGGGGCGATGGCGTTCACGTTCCTCGCGGCGGAAGGCGCCTCGGTGGGGGACAGCCTGGTCGAGCCCGAGAGGTCCGACGAGGTGCGAGCCGCCCGAGCCCGGGCCGACGAGCGTGGTGTCGTCCTGCAGCTGCCCGAGGACGTGGTCGCCGCCACCTCCAAGAGCGTGGACGCCCCTCGCCACACGGTGCCGAGCGCCCAGGTGCCGACCGGGGAGCTCGGCCTCGACATCGGGCCGCGGACGGTGGAGGAGTTCGCGAGGAGGATCGCCGACGCCAAGACGATCGTCTGGAACGGACCGATGGGGGTCTTCGAGCTGGAGCCGTTCAGCGACGGGACCCGAGGGGTCGCCACGGCGATCGCCGGCGCGAGCGCGTACTCGGTCGTCGGTGGTGGCGACAGCCTCGCGGCCGTGAAGAAGTACGGGCTGGAGGACGGGTTCGACCACCTCTCGACCGGCGGGGGCGCCTCGCTCGAGTTCATCGAGGGGCGGGAGCTGCCCGGCATCGCCGTCCTGGAGGTTGGCCCCGAGGGCGACCGGGAGACGTCCCCATGAGCGGCCGCCGGCCGATCATCGCGGCCAACTGGAAGATGCACAAGACGCACCTCGAGGCCATCCAGGCCGTGCAGAAGCTCTCCTACCTGCTGGACCAGGACGACGCCGAACGGGTGGAGGTGGTGATCTGCCCGGCGGCGACGTCGCTGCGATCGGTGCAGACGCTGATCGACAGCGACCGGCTCCCGTACGGCCTGGGCGCGCAGAACGTGTACTGGGAGGACGAGGGCGCGTTTACCGGCGAGGTCTCGCCGCCGATGCTGGTGGCGCTCAAGGTCGGCTACGTGATCGTGGGGCACTCGGAGCGCCGGGCGATGTTCGGCGAGACCGACGAGAACGTGAACCTGAAGGTGCGTGCGGTCTTTGCCCACGGGATGACGCCGATCCTGTGCGTCGGCGAGACGCTGCGGGAGCGGGACGTCGGAGCCACCGAGGACCGGGTGACCGCTCAGGTCCGCGCGGCCCTCGCGGGCGTGTCGTCGTCCGACGCGGCGAAGCTCGTCGTCGCCTACGAGCCCGTCTGGGCGATCGGCACCGGTCGCAACGCCGAGCCATCCGACGCGGGCCAGGTGATCGCGTTGATCAGGCAGACGATCGCGGATCTGCATGACGGCGACCTGGCCCAGGCGGTCCGGATCCAGTACGGCGGGAGCGTCAAGGCGGGGAACATCCGCGACTTCATGGCGCACCCGGAGGTCGATGGGGCGCTCGTGGGGGGTGCCAGCCTGGATCCCGAGGAGCTCGCCCTGATCGTGAAGTACCGGTGATGCGGTGAACCGGCTGCTCTACGTCTGCCTGGACGGCCTGGCAGACGACCCCATCCCGGAGCTCGACGGTCGTACCCCGCTGGAAGCCGCCCAGACACCCTTCCTCGACGCGCTTGCGCGGCAAGGAAGGACGGGGATCGTGACGACCGTTGGCAGGGGGATCGCGCCCGAGTCGGACATCGCCGTCTTCGCGATCCTGGGCTACGACCCGCGGGAGGAGCACCCGGGAAGAGGTGTCGTGGAGGCGCTCGGCGTGGGGATGGACTTCCGCGACGGCGACCTCGCCTACCGCGTGAACTTCGCGACGGCGGAGTGGCCGACGATCGTCGACCGCCGCGTCGGGCGCGATCTGACCTCCGACGAGGCGCGTTCCCTCGCGGACGAGGTGAACGCCGAGCTCTCGCTCCCGAACGCCACGTTCGACCTGCGCTCCACGGTGGAGCATCGGGGCGTCCTGGTGATCCGCGCGGACGAGGGCACCCTCTCCGCCGAGGTCTCCAACACCGACCCGGCGTATCGCAAGGAGGGGCACCTCGGCGTGGCGCTCGAGACGTTCGAGCCGGTGGTGGCCCGCTGCGAGCCGCTCGACGACACGTCGGAGGCCCGACGGGCCGCCGAGCTCACCAACGCGTTCGTCCAGGGCGCCGCGAGGATCCTCGACGTGTCCGAGGTCAACGTCGCGCGACGGCGAGCGGGCAAGCTCCCGGCGAACCTGATCCTGACGCGGGACGGCGGCGACCGCCGGCCGTCGCTGCAACCGATCGCGGAGCGGTTCGGGCCGTCGTGGGGATGCTTCGTCGAGATGCCCGTCGAACGCGGGATCGCCTTGATCCTGGGCATGGAGCCCGTGAACGCCCCACGTCTGCTGGCGGAGGAGGACTACGCGACCTGGGCCAGCCTGGCCATCGACGCGCTCGAGGGGTTCGACGCGCTGTACATCCACATCAAGGGTCCGGACGTCCCGGCCCACGACGGGCGCGCCGAGGACAAGCGTGACGTGATCGAGGTGATCGACCGCGCGTTTTTCGGCGAGCTCCTCCCGGGGATCGACCCCGCCACGACGATGGTGGCCGTGACGGCGGACCACGCGACTTCGTGCCTTCGCAAGGCCCACACGGCGGAACCGGTCCCGTTGCTCGTGACGGGCGGGCCGGTTCGTCCGGACGGAACCGAGGCGTTCGGCGAACGTGCGTGCGCCACAGGGAAGCTGGGTGCGTTGAAAGGCATCGAGATCCTTCCGCGGGTCTCCGCACTCCTGCGCACCTGACGCCCGCCTCGACAGGGCCGACCGCAAGATGCCGCAACCCCCCGGATTTCCGAGCGGCGTATAGTTGGGATTCCGGCGCATTGCCTGGCCACGGGACCGAGGGCTAAGATGCGCCGTCCCGATCCGGGAAGGGGTAGAGGCGCACCAGATGGCACGAGCCCACGTGGAGCACTCGCTCACCGACTCGGGTCCCGACGCGCCCATCGATCCGGAAGCCACGAGCGTCGAGGTTTCGCAGCAGGTCGTCGGACGCTCTCCGTGGGAGCTGTTCTGGCGTCGGTTCCGCAGGGACAAGTTCGCGATCGGCGGGGCCTTCATCGTGCTCATGATCTTGGCGATCGCCATCCTGGCACCCGTGGTCGCGGGGTTTACGCACGGACCCAACGAGGTGCACCTGGAGAAACTGGACGAGTTCGGGATCCCGACGGGTCCGCAGTCCGGTTTCCCGTTCGGCGTCGACACGGCCGGTCGCGACCTCATGGTGCGGGTGTTCTACGGCGCCCGCACGTCCCTGTTCATCGCGTTCTTCGCGACCGGGCTCGCATCGCTGATCGGCGTGACTCTTGGGATGCTGGCAGGCTTCTACCGGGGCAAGATCGATACGCTGATCTCACGAACCATCGACGTGGTCCTTTCGCTGCCTGTGCTGCTGCTGTCGCTCGGGCTCGTGTCGGCGTGCGGACTGTCGCCGAACGGATGCCTCGGCGGGATCATCAAGCCGGGCCTGCTCCTCGTCAGCTACGTCATCGCGCTCTTCACCTGGCCGTACCTCGCCCGCATCGTGCGCGGGCAGGTGCTGTCCCTGCGCGAGAAGGAGTTCATCGAGTCCGCGCGCTCCCTGGGCTCGACCAACCGGCGGATCATGTTCCGCGAGGTCCTGCCGAACGTGGCGGCTCCGATCATCGTC
>DASUMC010000143.1:0-4384 GCA_036277855.1 Actinomycetota bacterium | reverse complement strand
GAGGTAGAGCACTCGCCTTACAAGCGAGCGGTCGGAGGTTCGAGTCCTCCAGCGCCCACCACGAAAGGGCAGGTCGGGGGCTCGTGGGCGGTACACGCTCTTGGTAGGACGTCCCTCGTGGGGCCGCTCAGCCTCTGCGCGCGACGCCGCGCCCGGACCCGCCGATCAGCCCGAGGTCGATCACGATGCCGAGCACGATCAGGATGATCCCCGTCGCTTCGACGCCGCCCCTCACGGTCGTGAACTCGTTCTGGGCGATCGCGTAGGCGATCGTGGTGGTCGGGAGGAAGAGGAACCCCAGCAACCCCCACCAGCCGCTCGAGAAGGCGGTGTTCAGGTAGTTCGTGAACAGCCACAGGATGATGAGGATGAACCGGGGCGTGATGAGCGCGACGATCGCGAAGAGGCAACCCACCGGCGAATCCTAGCGGAGTCGCCTAGGGGGCCGTTCGGGCGATCGATGACGCGATGTCCGCCACGACCATCGCGCGAGGCTCGACCCGGCGGTTCCACAGCGCGATCGCCGGCCCGTCGCGCCCGTCCCAGGCGATCGAGATCGACCCCGCGTCCATCAGGAGGCTGGTGGCGTATCGGATCGGCAGGTCCAGGAGGCGGACGGCGAGCGACCGGAGGCAGTGGCCGTGTCCGAACAGGAGGCTGTTGCCTCCGAGCTCGCGCAGCTCCTCGATCAGGGCATCGACACGCTTGGCCATCTGCTCGGGCGTTTCGCCGCCCGGGCAGCCGTCACGGAAGAGCTGCCACCCGGGGTGGATCGCCCGGATCTGCCCGGTGGTGAGACCCTCGAGCTCGCCATAGTCGTACTCGAGCAGACCCTCGTGCAGGCGGATCCGGTCGCCGAACCCGGCGAGCCCAGCGGTCTCGCGCGCGCGGAGCATCGGGCTCGACAACACGCGGTCGAAGCGACGGCCGGCGAGCAGCTTCCCGATCGCCGTGGCCTGGAGACGTCCCTCGGGAGTGAGCGGGATGTCCGTGCTCCCGGTGTGCCGCCCCGAGATCGACCACTCGGTCTCGCCGTGACGAACCATCCAGATCGCCATCTAGGCCGAAGCCTAGGCCCGAGCCGAACGGAGAGGGGAGGCTTGCCCGAATCGAACGTATGTTCTATCGTGACCGGATGGCCCCCGAGCCCCTGTTCGAGATCGCACGGCGGCGCTTCGACACCCCCGAGTTCCGAGGGATGGAGTTCATCGAGGCCGAGTGCAAGACGATCATCAACCACGTCCCGGGCAACTACCTGCCGTTCAACTGGTCGATCAACCCGTACCGAGGATGCAGTCATTCCTGCCGTTACTGCTTCGCTCGTCCGACCCATACCTTCCTTGACATGAACGCGGGTCGTGACTTCGAAACGAAGATCGTGGTCAAGGTCAACGCGCCCGAGGTGCTCCGGCGTCAGCTGGCGGCCAGGCGCTGGAAGGGCGAGGGCATCGCGATGGGCACCAACACCGACCCGTACCAGCGTGCCGAGGGCCGCTACCGGCTGATGCCCGGGATCATCGGCGCGCTCACCGACTACCGGAACCCGTTCTCGATCCTGACCAAGGGCACGCTGATCCTGCGGGACCTCGAGCCGCTGGTCGAGGCCGCCCGCGTGACCGATGTCTCGACGGCCTTCTCGATCGGGACGCTCGACGAGGCCGCCTGGCGCGCGAGCGAGCCCGGCACCCCGCACCCGCGCAAGCGGATCGAGGCCGTTCGGGCGCTGAACGAGGCCGGCATCCCGTGTGGCGTCCTGATGGCCCCGATCCTGCCGGGGATCACCGACGATCCTCGCCAGCTCCGCGAGGTGGTCGCGGCCGCGATCGATGCGGGGGCTACGCACGTCTCGCCGATCCTGCTGCATCTTCGCCCAGGCGTGCGCGAGGAATTCCTGCCGTGGCTCGGCGAAACCTACCCGGACCTCCTCGAACGATACGAGGAGCTCTACCGCAAGCCCTACGCCCCGGCCGCCGAACGCGACGCGCTCGGCCGGCGCGTCTCCGGCCTGATCCGATCCCTGGGCGGCGTCAGGCCGGCGCCGGCCGCGCCTGCGCGCTTCTCGGGAACGTCCCGCGGCGGCGATCGTGGCGTCGCGCAGGGGGAGCAGCTCACGCTCGTGTAGCGCTCCGCATCGGCTACCCTGGCGCTCCGATGCGCGGACTGGACCGGATCCTCGAGCTGCAAAACCTCGACACGGCGATCGACCGCCTGGAACACCGTCGCGAACAGCTCGAGGCCGGCGAGGAGCTGTCGTCGCTCCGCAAGGAGATGGAGGAGGCCGACGCCCGCCTCGGCGAGCTCCGGCTGGCGTCGGACTCGATCTCGAGCGAGTCGACCCGCATCGAGCACGAGATCGCCTCGATGAGCGACAAGCTCCACGCGGAGGAGAAGCGCATGTACGACGGCTCGATCGCCAACGCGAAGGAACTCGAGGCGCTGCAGCACGAGATCGCGAGCCTGAAGGAGCGTCGCTCGCGCGCCGAGGACGAGCTGCTCGAGCTGATGGTCCGCAGGGAGGACGTCGAGGCCCGCGCCGCGCAGGCGCAGACGGAGGCCGAGACCGCCCGGGCGCGCGTCGAGGAGGTCGGAGGCGATGCGGTCCGCGAGCTCGACCAGATCTCGGCCGACCTCGCCGCCAGGCGGTCGGAACGCGAGGGGCTCGTCCCGGCGTTCGACGAGGAGCTGCTCGAGCTCTACGACGATCTTCGCGAGCAGAAGCACGGCGTCGGCGCCGCCGCGATCGTGGACGGGGTCTGCCAGGCCTGCCACGAGAAGCTCTCGGCCGTCGAGCTGGACCGGCTGAGGCGCACCGAAGGCGTGAAGAGGTGTGAGTACTGCCGTCGGATCGTCGTCCTCGTCTGATCCTGCACTGCGACGGCGCGGCTCGCGGCAACCCCGGGCCGGCCGGGATCGGTGTGGAGATCACCGACGAGGACGGCCAGGTCGTCGCCGAGCTCGCCGAGGGGATCGGTGTGGCGACCAACAACGTCGCCGAGTACACGGCCGCGATCCGCGGGCTGGAACGTGCTCGCGAGCTCGGCGCGGCCCGGCTCCTCCTGCGCTCGGACAGCCGGCTGCTCATCGAACAGCTCGCCGGTCGGTGGAAGGTGAAGAACCCGACCCTCCAGGTGCTCCACCACCAGGCGCGCTCACTGATCAAGCGGTTCGACCAGGTGCGGTTCGAGCACGTCCGGCGCGAACGCAACGTGCAGGCGGACGCGCTCGCGAACCGCGGCGTGGACGAGTGGCTCGCCGGCGAGGGCGCTAGCTGGGAGCGGTCTCCGCCGTCCCCTCGTCTGTGGGAGCAGGAGGGGGAACCGCGGTGACGAGGTCCTGCAGCGGGAACTCGAACCGAAGCGCCCTCGGTCCCCTTCCGTAGACGAGCGACAGCACGCGCCCGTCCGCGGAGCGCTGAGCCGGGAAGACCATGAGCCCCTCGGCGGTCCGGCCCGCCGGTACGGCGCGAAGCGACGGCGTGATGGCCCCCTCGACGCGTTCGAACCCGTCGCCGCGGTCGACGAACAGGGCGGCCCCATCGGGATCGAGCGAGACGTCGTGTGGAGTGGCGTTCTCGATCACCACGTTGAACTGCCATCTGGGCGGGAACATGAAGAGCGAGTCGAGGTGCACCGTCACGCCGCCCTCCGTTCGCACCTGGCGACGGAAGGGTTGGATGCCGTCCGACATCGGGACGCCGTTGCGCAGCAGGTCCTCGACGCGGTACGTGCCGGGGGCCGTTCGGATCAGCGTGACGGGTCCGTCCAGGACCCGGATGAGATCGATCGGGTCGTCGTCGGGCGGATCGAACCGGAACAGGACGGAGGCGGACAGACCGACCGAGGCGAGAGGGATGCGCCGGGCCGTCACGGCCCCGATGAACTCGACGTCGCGCACGTCCGCCGCGGATTCGATCGTCCCCTCGAACTCGCGATGCTGGACGTCGAGCCACCGAACCCACGACCGGAGATCGGGGCCGACCACGAGCTGCCTCAACCGGCCGATCCCTTGATCGGGCGATTCCCGGTAGGCCTCGATGAACTCGACGACCGCTTGCCGCGCGGCCGAGGCCTCGAGGGCGGGACCCGGTGCGAGCTGCGCGGGCGCGATCGGCGCCGCGGGGCCGACCGGTTCCTGGGCGCACGCGGCGAGCGCGAGGACCGACGCGAGCACCGGCACGATCACGAGGGCGCGGCGAGCACGCATCGTGCGGATGATACGGCCCCGTGGTGTTCTCTAGACTGGCCGCGGAGGAGCCGGCCGGGCGGCCGCGGGCGGCAACGCTCGAGGAACGTCCGGACTCCGCAGGGCAGGGTGCTGGGTAACACCCAGGCGGGGCGACCCGTGGAAAGCGCCACAGAGAACAGACCGCCGCGCGAGCGGTAAG
>DASUMC010000142.1:0-2294 GCA_036277855.1 Actinomycetota bacterium | reverse complement strand
CCGTAGATCTCGCTGGACTGGAAGGCGATCCCCCGCCGCTTGGCGAGGGACGTGACGGCCTCCATCAAGTCGGCCATGGGGGTTCCTCCTCTCTCCCGGTCGCTGGCTGCGGCCGCTGGCGTGCCCTCCAGTCTACGGCTCGGCCGGGCCACGATCGCCGATCCGTGTGGAGGGATGACGTCCTTCGGACCATCTGGCCGGACTAGCCGGTCGGTTCGTTCCACGGCCCCACCCCGCCGAGGCGCTCGACCGTCACCCGCGTGACGAAGCCCGGGGGCGGGTCCGGCATCGGCGGGAACGTGACGTCGGGACCGAGGTAGGTTCGCGCCAGCCGCTGGAGGACCTCCGGTCCACCGCCGTCCGTGACCCGGGCGGTGCCGTAGATCACGAGGTACTCGTGCAACCCGTACGGGGTGACCCTGTCGGTCTGGATCGAGATCGTGATCCGTGGGTCCTGTCGCAGGTTCCGGAGCTTCCGCTGATCGGGGAGCGTCGCGAAGACGACCTCGTCGCCCTCAAGCCCCACCCAGGCGAGCGTCGTCTGCGGTCGACCGTCGGGATCGATCGTCGTGACGTGGGCGAGCGCATCGCTCTCGATGACCCCACGCGCCTCGTCCGGGACCCGCACCGCCTAGCCGGCGTCGTTCTCGGCGATGGCCCCGAACCGTCGCGACCGCTTCTGGTAGTCGCGGATCGCCTCGTACAGGTGCTCGCGATCGAAATCCGGCCAGTAGACCGGCGTGAAGTACAGCTCGCTGTACGCGGCCTGCCAGAGCAGGAAGTTGCTGATGCGTTCCTCGCCACTGGTCCGGATGATCAGGTCGGGATCCGGCATGTCGGCGTGGTAGAGCCGCCGCGAGATCGACTCCGGCGTGAGCTTCTCGCCCTTCAGGCGACCGGCGTCGTGGTCGGCCATCAGCCGTTTCACGGCGTCGACGACCTCGACCCGCCCGCCGTAGTTGAACGCGATCGTGAGCGTCATGCCGGTGTTGTCACGCGTGAGCTCCTCGGAGATCTCCATCTCCCTCAGCACCGAGCGCGGCACCTTCCAGTCGCGCCGACCGAGGAAGCGGACCCGGACGTTCATCCGGTGGAGCTCGTCCCGCCGCCGGCGGAGCAGCCCGCGGTTGAAGCCCATCAGGAACGCGACCTCCGCCTTGGGTCGCTTCCAGTTCTCGCTCGAGAACGCGAACATCGTGAGCCACCCCAGGCCGAGCTCGTTCGCCCCGACGACGGTGTCCCACATCGCCTGCTCGCCGGCCGTGTGCCCGTCGGTGCGGGGGAGCCCGCGGAGCCTGGCCCACCGACCGTTGCCGTCCATCACGATACCGACGTGGTTCGGCAGGCGCTCGTGGTCCAGGTCGTGGAGGTAGGTGCTCACGTCGTCAGGCTCCCGGCGAGGATCGGCAGGCTCTTCATACGGCGCTCGAGGTGGTACTCGGTGAAGCCGAACAGCAGCGAACGGGACTCGCGCCTCACCCTGGTATCGGCCTGGACGTCGCCCACCTCAAGCAGCCCGGTCCCGCCGAGCGTCGCGAGGAGGTCGAGCGCCTCGAGCGAAGCCGGGCCGGCGTCCAGGTTGGCGTCCGCGGCACAGACCGCCCCACCGAGGCTGCTGGCGAAGCGATCGGGGGCGGGGGCGCCGCAGACGGCGCACGTCGTGAGCGCCGGGTGGAACCCCGACAGCGACAGGAGCTTGAGCAGGAAGGATTCGGCGACCGCGGCGGGGTCGGCCGGCCGGGCGTCGAGCGCCCGCATCCCCGTGAGCAGCAGCATGAACAGGCGGACGTTCCGCTCGTGCTCCTCCGCCACCTTGTCGACGGCCTCCAGCATGGTCTCCCCCGCGGCAAACAGACCGAGGTCGCCCCGAAGCGCCCGGAAGGGCGAGACGATCTCGGCCTGGCTGACGGTGTCGAGCGAACCTCTCCCCCGGTAGACCATGAGGGAAACGTGCGTGAACGGCTCGAGCCGCGCGCCGAAGCGGGAGGTCGTCTTGCGGATGCCCTTGGCCACGGCCCGGACCTTCCCCGAGCCCTGGGTCATGACGGTCACGATCTTGTCGGCCTCGCCCAGCTTGATCGAGCGCAGCACGACGCCCTGTTCCTTGTAGAGGGGCACGTCGGCATCGTAGCGCCGGGCACGAGCCGTTCCCGTGAGCGAACGTTGCGAAGTCGTGGAGATGCGGTGGGTTCGGCTCGGACCCGGCCCTAGGCGCCCATCGGGTGCCAGACGGTCTTGAACTCCATCAGCGCCGTGATCTCGTACGGGCTCTGGGCCTCGTCCGAGAACGGGTC
>DASUMC010000141.1:0-3360 GCA_036277855.1 Actinomycetota bacterium | reverse complement strand
GTGCTTGTCGCCGGCGATGTCCACGGCGAGCGCGCTCGTCTTGGACGTCATCGTCGCGCGGATCCGCTGCTGGTACTTCCCCCAGCCGAGCTGGACCAGCGAGGCCTCGTTCAGCCGGATCCAGGGGATGTCGCGGCTGGCTGCCTCGTCGACGATCGCCTGCGTGGACGGGCCGAACGCACGCCGCTCCGCCAGCAGGATCAGCCGCTCGAGCTCGACGAGGAAGTCGAACTCCTCCGTTGGCCGAACGAGCTGGTTCACCAGTCGGACCGCCAGGTCGCCGGCGGCCAGGCCGACCCGCTCCTCCCAGTAGCCGTAGATCACGTTGTAACGCCCGGCCTCGCCGGCACTCCGGGTCTTGCCGCGGTACACGTGGGCCCCGGACTCGCGCTGGAGCTCCAGCGCGATGTGCTCGGCGACGTGCCCGAGCCACGTCCCCTCCCTCAACCGCTCGCCGAACCCGCCGCGGCGGCCGAGGGAGCACGAGTGCTCGGAGATGCCCGGCAGCATCTCCACCAGACCGTCGACGAAGCCCGGGATCGTGTTCGACGGCCAGTCCTCGAGCGCTCCGAGGTCGACGAGCAGCCGGATCGCCGGGTCGTAGGACCAGTAGTTCGGTCCCCGGAACACCTGCGTCTCGACCACCCTGAGGTCGGGCGCGAGCGGACGCTTGGCCGCGGCCGACTCGTCCTTCGCCCGCCGGCGGTCCGCTCGCGAGCGGGTCCGGCTGTCGCTCACTCAGAGGCCTCGCGTTCCACGCCGGACACCTCGGCGAGCAGCGTGCGGCCGCGCAGGTCGAACCAGGTGCCGTCGGGCAGCGAGTGCACCACCGCGCCCGAGACCATGATCGGCCGGTGGCCCTTGGCCTGGTGGGCATCCGTCTGCACGCGGGAACCGTCGACCACGGTCACGGCCCCCCTGCCGACGACCTCCATCGTTCGATCGGCGTAGACGATCGCGCTCGTGTCCTCGTCCAAACCGATGCCGAGCAACGACGGCGACTGCGCGATCACGGCGAGCAGCCTGCCGAACCGACCGCGCTGCTCGAAGTGTTGGTCGATCACGACGCCCTGCAGCACGCCGAGCCCGGCGGCGAGCTGAGCCATCCGTTGCTTGGGGGTCTCGCCCGCACGGCCGAACGCCATCATGTGCGTCGCCATCGCGCTCGCGCCGGCGGACGTCCCGGCGAGCACGGCGCCGCGGTCGTGGGCCCGGTGGATCGCATCGGCGAGGTGGGTGCCGGCGACGACCGAGGAGAGGCGGAGCTGGTTCCCGCCCGTCAGGAAGATCGCGGTCGCGTCGTGCAGGGCAGCGGCGAGCTCGGGAGCCTCGGCTTCGGACCGCTCCTCGGGACGCAGTCCGGTCACTCGGCCGATCCCGAGACCCTCGAACAACTCGCGGTAGCGCTCGGTCGCGACGTCGCCGAGTGAGGAGGCGGTCGCGATCACCGCGACGTGGCCGTCCGGCCCCCCCGCGAAGGTCGCGAACCGCGACAGGATCAGCTTGTCCCGGACCTTGTCCTCGGCGCCCCCGATCAGCATGACCGGGCCGGCGCCGCCGAGGGCGCGGAGCGCGGGTGCGGGTTCGGGAGCCGGGGTCACGGTGCGAGGAAGTGTAGCCGTCGCCGTGCGCGGGTCATCGGTGGCTGCTCCGATCGGCGATCGTTGTTCGGGGTCAGTGCGGCGCTCGAACGCTCCGCTCGGGATCGCCGGGCGGGCGCAGGACCAGCCGGTCGTGGGGTTCGACCACGTCGACGGTGCCCTCGAGACCCGGCGCCACCCACAGCTCGAAACCGTGCTCGGTCACCAGCTCGTCCCCGTCCCCTCGTTCGTCCGCGAGGTCGAACGCCACCCGGTCGCCCGTCCGATGGATCCGAACGGTGGCGGCGGCATTGAACCTGCGCGCGGCCTGGTGCGTGCGTTGCAGGATCTCGATGGCCCAGTCGGTGAACTCGAGCGTCACGCGATCATCGTACGAGGCCGGGGCCCGATCACCGTGGCTAGAGCCGCAGGGGCCGGTCGTCCCCGGATCGCCGGTCGCCGACCTCGCGGGAGTCACGGCCGAATGCCACCGCGGCCACCCACAGCAACGCCACGACGAAGACCGTCAGCACGATCCCGACCGATCCCATCAGGCCGCCCCCCGCAGCAGCCGGAAGCCGGCACTCACGAGCCGACCGCCGAGGGCCGCCCGGATCGAGTCCCGGCGGCGCCGCATCGCCCGCCCGCGGCGACCACCTCGCGCGTCGTCGCGGAGGGACGCGGCTCGGATACGACCCATCTCGCGGTACATCGACGGTGTGAGCATCCGTGCACCTCACCTTCCCCTTCGGTCCTTCTCGACGGCCGTCCTTGGCTCATGTCCGGTTGGCTCGATCATCCCCCACGTAACCTGCCACGGACCCTATATTGGTTAGCGTAACTTGTCAACCGATTTCGACGGTGTACACTCGGAGGCCCATGGCTACCTTCGACTTCTCGTCGCACGGGGACACCCCCCCGGCGCCCGGAGACCTCGAGCTCCTCCAGCGGTTCCTCAACCTGCACATCCACGACGCCGGGGGGACGCACCTCGAACCCCCGGCCGAGCAGATCCGAGGCTTCCTCGTCCAGCGGAGCCTCCTGTCGGAACAGGAACGCTTCACCCACGCCGACCGTGAGACCTACCTCGCGCTCCGCGATGCGATCCGGAACCTGATCCTGGCCGGCGACGACGAGCCGGTCTCGGCGCGGGACGCCGACGTGCTCGACCGGATCGGGCTCGCGGCCGGCCTGCACCCCCACTTCCATGCCGCCCGCGCCCCCACCCTGGAGCCGAAGGGCTCGGGCGTTGCGGCGGCGTACGGCGCGATCGTGTCGGTCGCGTTCGTGAGCGCCTTCGACGGGAGCTTCGACCACCTCAAGCTCTGCGCCGACGAGACCTGCCGATCGGTCTTCTACGACCGTTCGAAGAACCGCTCCGGACGGTGGTGCTCGATGTCGACGTGTGGCAACCGGGCGAAGGTTCGCGCCTGGCGGGAGCGCCAGCGCGCGGAAGGGTGACCTCGCTCGACCTGCGTCTGCGCGGTCCCGGCGGCGAGCCCGTCGACCTCGTCAGGACGCTCAGCTCCCACGGGTTCGTCGACCTGCCTCCGATGCGACCCTCGGCCGACTACCGGTCGGTCGAGCTCACGCTTCGAGCCGGCCGCGGGCGCCCGCGGACGGTGCGGATCGCCGCCGGTCGCGCGGGGCACGCGAGGGTCTCGATCCTGGGGCCGCCGGCGTCGGAGCGGGCGACGGCCCGGCTCGCCGCGACGGTGCGTCACGTCCTGCGCCTCGACGCCGACCTCTCGGCGTTCTACGAGGCCGCATCCGGCGACCC
>DASUMC010000140.1:0-3537 GCA_036277855.1 Actinomycetota bacterium | reverse complement strand
CTCGCCGTCCGCAAGTACCTCGTGATCGAGGAGATCCCCAAGACGTGGATGCTCGGCAAGGCCGACTGGAACCTGCGCCAGCTGCCCGAACCCGCGGACGACAAGCTCCTACTGTATGAGAAGAGGCTGCTGAACGGGCTGTTCGAGAGCGGCGACCAGGTCGAGCTATCGGCGCTTCGCAAGACGTTCGCCGAGCGCCTGCAGGCGGTCAAGGATGCCCTCTACGACGACATGGTCTCGCGGAAGTGGTTCCTGCGGCGCCCCGACCGCGTCCGGCAGACGTGGGTCGTGATCGGCTCGCTCGCGCTCTCGGCCGGCATCGCCCTCACGATCGTGCTCGCGATCTTCACCAAGCTCGGCCTGCTCGGCATCCCGTTCGCGCTCGGTGGGTTGCTCCTGCTGATCGGCGCCAAGTGGATGCCGGCGCGGACCGCGAAGGGCACGGCGATGACCCGCAGGGTGAACGGCTTCCGCATCGTGATCGAGAAGGCCGAGGAGCACATGTCGAAGTGGGCGGAACAGGAGAACGTGTTCACGCGCTTCCTCCCGTACGCCGTGGTCTTCGGTGTGACGGACAAGTGGGCGAAGGCGTTCGAGTCGCTCGGGCAACTGCCGAGCGATACGACCTGGTACGTCAGCAGCCGGCCGTTCGTCTACGCGCAGTTCGCCGACAGCATCGATTCGTTCTCGGTGACGACGAGCGGGACGATCGCGTCCACACCGGCGGGGTCGGCTTCGAGCGGCTTCGGCGGTTTCGGCGGCGGGGGAGCGGGCGGCGGAGGCGGCGGCGGGGGCGGGGGCTCCTGGTAGGGTCGCCGCGAGACCGGCGATGAGCGCGGTACTCGTACTCGATGGACATCGTCTTCAGCCAGGACCCGCGGGACTTCGCCCGGCGTGACTGGTCGGCGCTCGTCACGGCCGACCCGGCCGGCACCGTCTTCCACACGCCCGCCTTCCTCAAGCTCTACTGGGAGGAGTTCGCCGACCTGCCCGACCACCTCCTGCTCGCGTTCGCCGAGGAGGATGGGGACCAGGTCGGCGCGGTCGCGTTCGAACGGTTGGACGGGACGCTGCGGTTCCTCGGCGGGACCGAAGTGACCGACTACATGGGACCGGTCGGACTGCCCGAGGCCCGATCCACCGTCGCGAAGGAGCTCTTCGCGGCGCTCGCTCGGGCGGACGACTGGATCGAGGCCGATCTCCGCGGCCTTCCGCAGGACCAGCCGTGGCTCGGCCTGCTCGTCGAGGCAGCTGCGGCGCAAGGGTTTTCGACCGAGGTGCTCGAAGACCAGAACGGGGTCGCGCCCCTGCTCACCTTGCCCGGTTCGTACGCCGAGTACCTCGAGCGTCTGCCGGCCAAGCTCCGCCACGAGATCAAGCGCAAGGCGCGTCGCCTGGAGGCCGAGGTCGGCCCCTGGCACATCTGCCTGGCCACCCCGGAGACGCTCGAGGCCTTCCTCGATCGCTTCGTCGAGTTGCATCGCACGAGCGAGGGGCCGAAGGGCGTCTTCATGCAGCCGGGGATGGAGATCTTCTTCCGTCGGCTCGGCGACGCGTTCCTCCCGAGAGGGATCTTCAACCTGACCTTCATCGAGACGGCGGAGCATCTGAAGCTCGCGGGCTCGATCGGCTTCCGGTTCGAGGGCACCTCCTCGCTGTACAACTCGGCGTTCGATCGCGCCTATCAGCCCGTGTCACCCGGGATGGTGCTCGTGGCCGAGGACATCCGTGTCGCGATCGAGGCGGGGTGTTCGGCGTTCGACATGTTGAAGGGCGACTACGCCTACAAGTACCGGTTCGGAGCGGTGCCGCGCGCGATCAAGCGCCTGGTGGTGAGGCGCTAGCCGCGCGGCCGGCGCTACTCGACGAACGCGCGTAGCAGCTCGAGCACGACGATCGCGAGCGCCTCGTCCCCACCCACGACCAGGTCGCCGTCGTCGAGGTAGGACTCGGCGGCCACCCGTCGGCCGGCCACCAGCGCGAACGCGGTCCCGCGTCCGCTGATGAATGCGTCCGGCTTCTTGTCCGCCGGGGGCGTCGTCCTCGGTTCGAGGCCCCAGTGCCACGTGCCCCCGCCGACCCCCTCCAGGTCCACCCGGATGCTTCGGCCGGGGAACGACAACCCGGCCTGCCCGAGCGCCCAGGGCAGCATCCGGATCGCCATGTCGTTCGTCAGATAGACCGGGTCGTGCTGCGGGTTGCCCTCGAGACCCGCGCCCTCGCGGATGTCCTCCTGGTGGAACCACCATTCGATCGTGCGGGACTGCACGAGGTACCGCGGCCCGATCTCGCCCGCAACCCACCCCACCTTCCTGGATGTCCACTCCTCGTCGGTCAGTCCCGAGCACAGGACGAGGAACACCTGCGCCGCCTTGCCCCAATCGGTGATCAGCTGACGGGTTGGGACTTCCTTGCGGACCTCGACGGCCCACTCGTTGAAGCCGTTCACCCACAGCTCGCCGTCGTTGGCTTCCCGGAACGCGTCGAACTCCGCGGCGGGGTCCCCGGCAAGGAGCTGGGCCGCCGCCGTGTCCTGCGCGGCGAGGTGCGCGACGATGTCCCGGTTCCGCCACCCTTGGCAGACGCTCGGGGCATCCCACGCGTCCGGGGGCGTGTATTGGATCGTCCTGCCGAGACGTTCGCGCTCGGCGTGGGCGATGCCGAGCATCCGGGTGCGGTCCAACGTCTCCAATTCGGGCCGTATCGTACCCGCCGCCATGCGGCCGGTATCGTTGGCCGCATGAGCAAGGCGATCGAGCGGTTCCTCGATGCCGCCACGGTGCTCGGGCACCCGGTCGACGTCCGACGGTTCCCGGAGGGAACGAGGACCGCCCCCGACGCGGCCCGGGCGATCGGCTGCGAGGTGGGGCAGATCGTGAAGTCGCTCGTGTTCGTCGCCGACGGCGACCCCGTGCTGGCGCTCACGAGCGGGGCCAACCGGGTCGACGTCGGCCGGCTGGCGATCCTTGCGGGCGCCTCGGCGGCTCGGCGGGCCGACCCGGAGGAGGCGCGGGCCGCAACGGGGTTCGCGGTAGGGGGGACGCCCCCGTTCGGCTTCCCGAGGCCCATCCGGACGTTCCTGGACCCCGACCTGCTCGTCTTCGAGGAGATCTGGGCGGCCGCGGGCACCCCGAACGCGGTCTTCCGGACCACGGCGGGGGAGCTCCAACGGACCACCGCGGCCGAGGTCGTCGAGCTGAAGGAAACGTCATCCCGAGACGAGAACGTCCCGCCGAACCGTTAGAATCATCGGGCGAGAACCACACCGTCTCCCACGGAGGAACGATGATCCAGCTGACCGAATCCGCAGCCGGCAAGGTCAAGGAGCTCCTGGTCGAGGAGGGACGCTCGGACATCGCGCTGCGGGTTGCCGTCCAGCCCGGCGGGTGCTCGGGCCTTCGGTACGCGATGTACCTGGACGATCAGCTCACGGAGAAGGACGTCGCCGAGGAGCAGTTCGGGGTCCGTGTTGTCATCGACCGCATGAGCGTGCCCTACCTCACCGAGGCCAAGATCGACTTCGTGGACTCGCTGGAG
>DASUMC010000139.1:0-8044 GCA_036277855.1 Actinomycetota bacterium | reverse complement strand
CTGCCGCAGGGGCTCGCGCTCGACATGCGACAGTCCGCCCCGGTCGTCGGGTTCGAGCCCAACGTGATCGGCACGAACGACTACGCGGACACCGCCGGCTCCGACGTCGTCGTGATCACCGCCGGGTTCCCGAGGCAGCCGGGCATGAGCCGGATGGATCTGCTCGGCAAGAACGCCGGGATCGTCCGGGATGTGGTCCAACGCTTCCTGCCCGGCTCGCCGAGCGCGATCATCATCGTCGTGACGAACCCGCTGGACGAGATGACGTTCCTTGCTGCCGAGGTCTCCGGCTTCCCGAAGGAACGGGTCATGGGGATGGCGGGCGTGCTCGACTCGGCGCGCCTGCGAGCGTTCATCGCGGAGGAGCTCGGCGTGTCGCCGCTCGTGGTCGAGGCGATGACGCTCGGGTCGCACGGCGAGTCGATGGTGCCGCTGCCCCGCCACGCGACCGTCGACGGGAAGCCACTCACCGAGCTGGTCGATGACGCGACGCTGGAGCGCCTGTACGCGCGGACGCGCGACGCCGGCGCCGAGATCGTGGGGCTGCTGAAGAAGGGGAGCGCGTACTACGCCCCGTCGGCCTCGGCCGCACGGATGGTCGAGGCGATCGCCGGTAGGACCGAGGAGCTTGTGCCCGTCTGCGCGTGGTGTACGGGCCAGTACGGCATCGACGGGGTCTACGTCGGCGTGCCCGTGCGGCTCTCGGGCTCGGGCGTGTCCGAGATCGCAGAGCTCGATCTGAACGACGACGAGCTCGCGGCGCTCCGAGCGGCGGCCGACGGCATCCGCGCGAAGTGCGCGGACCTGGCTGCGCTCTAGCCCACCGCCCAGTCGTGGGGTCGCTCGAGACGCATCCAGGCCAGGCCGAGCAGGCCTCCCGCAACGAGCAGGACGCCGCCGGCGGCGGTGATCCACAGTCCCGGGGAGATCTCGACGCGCAGGTCCTCGTCGAGCAGCTCGGAGAGCCGCTCGCGGACGACCTCCTCGGGGAGCCCGAGCTGCACCGAGAGCGTCCGCGTCAGCCGGTCGACGCCCTCGACGCCGCCGAACCGGTCCTTCGCGCGGACCGCGTCCGCGACCGGCAACCAGACGCAGAGCGCCCCGAGGACGATGAGGGCGATCGCGAGACCGCGCCGTGTACTTCGGGAGCCCGAGATCCGCATCGCCAGCATCACGAGGAGCGAGGCCACGGCCGCGAACAGCACGACCTTGCCCTCCCACAGGTCGATCCCGTGGACCGAGACGTCCGCCGCGTGTTCGACGTCGGCCGTGAACCCGATCGCGGCCCATTCGCGCGTCGCGCCCACGCCGGCGGCGATCGCGCCGAGTGCGACGCACGCCGTCCCGGCGAGTCGGAGGCCGGTGGGGCGAGCCGTCGATGTGATCTTCGAGGCCATCGCGGCATCCTCTCACCCCCGCCGGACGCCCGGAAGCACCGCGGTTAGCATGGCGTGGTGATGACGGAACCGCGCGAGATCGATGCGGCGGAGATCACTCGCGTCGTCCGGGATCTGTGCATCGAGATCAACTACAAGGTCCCGGAAGAGATGGTCCGGCTGGTCAAGCGAGCCCGCCAGCTCGAGGAGTCGCCGCTCGGACGGCAGGTGCTCGACCTGCTGATCCGCAATCAGGAACTGGCCGCCGAGGGTGAGTACCCCTACTGCCAGGACACGGGGTACACCGTGATCTTTCTCGACCTCGGGCAGGACGTGCACGTCACCGGTACCGACCTGTACGACGCGGTCAACGAGGGCGTTCGGCAGGGATACGGGGACGGGTACCTCCGCGGTTCGATCGTCCGAGACCCGTTGTTCGACCGCAGGAACACCGGCGACAACACGCCCGCGTTCATCCACACGCGCGTCGTCCCCGGCGACCAGGTGCGGATCCAGGTAGACGCGAAGGGGGCCGGCTCGGAGAACATGGGCAAGCACGCGATGCTCAAGCCCGCCGACGGGCTCGAAGGGGCCAAGGAGTTCGTCCTGCAGGCCGTGGCCGACTCCGGCCCGAACGCCTGCCCCCCGGGGATCATCGGCGTCGGCATCGGTGGGAACTTCGAGATGTCGGCCGTCATCGCCAAGCGCGCGCTGATGCGCAAGGTCGGTCAACCCAACCCAGACCCCCAGATCGCCGAGCTCGAGGCCGAGCTGTACGAGAAGTGCAACGCGCTCGGGCTCGGACCCGAGGCGCTCGGCGGCACCCAGACGGTGCTCGCCGTCCACGTCGAGACGATGCCGACCCACATCGCCTCACTGCCCGTCGCCGTCAACATCGAGTGCCACGCGCACCGGACGGGCTCGAGGGTGATCTGAGTGTCGGTGGAGGTCCTGGATGACGGTCGCAAGCGCATCTCGGCGCCGCTGTCCGACGACGATGTCCGCGCGCTCGAGATCGGCGACGTCGTCCTGGTGAAGGGAACGGTGTACGCGGCACGCGACGCCGCGCACAAGCGGATGGTCGAGATGCTCGACCGAGGCGAGGAGATGCCGTTCGACATCCGGGGGCAGATCGTCTACTACGTCGGTCCCACCCCCGAGCGACCGGGGAACGTGACGGGTTCTGCCGGCCCGACCACGGCCAGCCGGATGGACAAGTGGACGCCCCGGCTGCTCGAGCTGGGCCTGAAGGGCATCATGGGCAAGGGCGGACGTGGTCCCGCGATCCGCGCCGAACTCCAGAAGCACACCGCCGTCTACATGGCGGCCCTCGGCGGAGGTGGCGCGCTGTCGGCGCTCACGGTTCGGGGGCAGGAGGTCATCGCGTTCGAGGACCTGCAGACGGAGGCGATCCGGCGGATGGAGCTCGAGGACTTCCCGGTCTGGGTCGTGAACGACTGTCGCGGGCGCGACTTCTACGCCGAGACGGTCAGGCCCTGGCGCAAGAACGACCTGCTCCCGGAGGCGCTACGTGTCCCGACCGACGAGTGGGCGGGCGAGAACGGCGGAGGCTGATGCGCCGGTTCATCGACGAGCTCCGGGTGCACGTTCGGAACTTCTTCACCAACTGGCACGAGTACGACGCGCCGGTGACGACCAAGCTTCGGCTCACCTTCCGCAACCGCCTGCATGCGACGTTCTCACGCGCGCAGTGCTGCGGCCATCACGGCGAACCGGGCTGCTGACAACTCCCTCCCGGGGAGCCCGGTCCGGGCTCCGAACACCACTCGCACCCGAGCTGACGATCTACCCCGCTCCGGGGCGGTCGACCACACCGGCGGTCCGCGGGCTCATGCCCACGATGAGGTTCGCGGTGCCACCCACCACGAGACCGAGCCCGAACCCGCCGAGCACGTCGAGCGGCGCGTGTGCCCCCAGGTAGACCCGCGCGAACGCGACCAGGGCGACGACCGTCCACGGGACCACGCGCCAGCCGCCGCGTAGGTACGGCGTGAGGACCCATGCGAGCCCCGTGACCAGGACCACGTGGCCGGACACGAACGACGCCCCGGCCGCGGGCGTGTCCCCGCGGACGATCGCGTCGGCGATGGTCGTGCCCGGGCGGGAGCGCTCGACGAGCTGCCAGACGATCCGCTCGACCACCAGCTTCTCGACCGTGACCAGCAGGCAGGCGATGGCGAGGCGCCACCGACGGAACAGGGCCGCCCCGAGGGCGACGATCGGGCCGACCGCGAGGACGCCGAGCCACTGCACCCACTGCATGACCGGCGACAGCGCCTCGGGCAGGCCGTTGATCGCGTGGAACACCGCCAGCTCCACGGGCCCGACCGTGCCGTCCGAGGCGACGACCGCACACGCGAACAGCACCGCGAGCCCCGCGAGTGCGACGAGGGCGTCGGTCTTTCGGCGAACGACGCGCCCGCTCATCCGCGCAGCGTCTCCTCGATCGCCGCGGCGACCTCCTCGGTCGAGGAGGTGCCGCCGAGGTCGGGGGTGCGCGTATCGCCGCGTTGGAGTACCCGGTCGACGGCGCCTTCGACGGCGGTCGCGGCGGCCGCCTCGCGCAGGTGGCGGAGCAGCATCGCTCCCGACAGGATCATCGCGATCGGGTTCGCGATGCCCCTGCCGGCGATGTCCGGGGCACTGCCGTGCACGGGCTCGAACACCGCGTACTCCCATCCGAGGTTCGCGCCCGCCGCGAGCCCGAGTCCCCCGACCAGCCCGGCGCACAGATCCGAGATGATGTCGCCGTACAGGTTCGGCAACAGCAGGACGTCGAAGGCCGCGGGCTCGCGCACCAGTCGCATCGAGAGCTGATCGATCTCCATCTCCTCGAACCAGACCTCCGGATGCCCCTCCACCTCGATCTGCCCGACCGACAGGAACAACCCGTCGGAGAACCGCATGATGTTCGCCTTGTGCCCGAGCGTGACCTTACGCCGCCCATGCGCCCCCACGAACTCGAGCGCGAACCGGACGATCCGTCGCGCGCCGGTCACCGAGATCGGCTTCACCGTGAACCCGGAGTCCTCGCGCAGCTCGCGCCCCGAGAGCCGCAGGAGCTCTTCGCGGAGCTCGAGGGCCTCGGGCGTCCCCTTCTCGAATTCGATGCCCTGGTACAGGTCCTCGGTGTTCTCGCGGATCACGACGAGGTCGACGTCGGGGTACCGCGTCGGCAGCCCCGCGAGCGAACGCGAGGGCCGCACCGCGACGAACAGGTCGAGCGCCTGCCGGAGCTCGACGTTCACGCTCCGGAACCCCGACCCGACCGGCGTGGTGATCGGGCCCTTGATCGCCACGCGCGAGTCGCGGATCCGGTCGAGGACCCGTCCGGGGAGGGGCGTTCCCTCGCGCTCCAGGACGTCGGCGCCCGCCTCCTCGAAGGCCCATTCGATCGGCACGCCCGTGGCGTCGAGCACGCGCCGGGTCGCCTCGGAGACCTCGGGTCCGATGCCGTCGCCGGGGATCAGCGTTACCAGGTGCGCCACGGCCGAACCTTATCGGGCGGTCGGGCGTCGAGCGGACCAGGAATGTGGCGGGTCAGAAGCGGTCGAACAGGATCGAGCGCTTCACCTCCTGGATCGCCTTCGTGACCTCGATGCCTCTGGGGCACGCATCCGTGCAGTTGAAGGTCGTGCGACAGCGGAACACGCCGGTCTTCTCCGACAGGATCTTCAGGCGCTCCTTGCCGGCCTCGTCCCGCGAGTCGTAGACGAACCGGTGAGCGTTCACGATCGCCGCGGGCCCGACGTACTCCTCGTCGCCCCAGAAGATCGGGCACGAGGTCGTACACGCGGCGCACAGGATGCACTTGGTCGTGTCGTCGAACCGATGACGCTCCTCGGGCGACTGGAGGCGCTCGGTGTCGGGCTCGCCGGCGTCGTTGATCAGGTACGGCAGGACCGAACGGTAGCCGGCGAAGAACGGCTCCATGTCGACGATGAGGTCCTTGAGCACCGGCAGGCCGCGGATCGGCTCGATCGTCACCCTCGGGGCGACGTCGCGAACGATGACCTTGCACGCGAGCGCGTTCTTGCCGTCGATCATCATCGCGTCCGAGCCGCAGATGCCGTGCGCGCACGAACGCCGGAGTGCCAGCGTTCCGTCGTGGTACCACTTGACCTGGTGCAGCGCGTCGAGCAACCGGTCGTCGGGGTCGGTCTGGATCTCGAACTCGTCCCACCACGACTCCTCGCCGCGGAGCTCCGGGTTGTAACGGCGGATCTTCAGGGTCAGGGTGACCTCGTGCCCGGCTCCCGCGGCGCGAAGGTCCGACGCGTCGAGGATGTCGCCCAGTTCGTTGGTGTTGGATGCCATCAGTACTTCCGCTCCATCGGGACGTAGGGGCCGAGCTTCACCGGCTTCGTGGACATCGCGACCGAGCCGTCCGGCTGTCGCATCGCGAGCGAGTGCTTGAGCCAGTTCGCGTCGTCGCGCAGCGGGTGATCCTCCCGGTAGTGCCCCCCGCGGCTCTCGTCGCGAGCGAGGGCGGCCGCCACCAGCGCGTCGGCGCACTCGAGCAGGAACCCGAGCTCGACCACCTCCATCAGCTCGGTGTTGAACATCTTGCCCGTGTCCTGCACGTACACGCGCTCGTAGCGCTCCCTCAGGCCGTCGAGGATCGACTGCATCTTGCGCAGGCTCTCCTCGGTGCGGACCACGAACGCGAGTTCCTGCATCGAGTCCTGGAGCTCGCCGCGGATGTCGGCGGCGTTCGCGCCCTCGGGGCGGTTCAGGAGGCCGTCGACCATGTCCCGCGCCTGGCCATCCGGGCGTTCTGGGAGCTCGGGCAGCTCGGCGTCCCCGGCAAACTCGGCGGCGTGGCGCCCGCCTCGCCGGCCGAACACGACGATGTCGAGCAGCGAGTTCGTGCCCAGGCGGTTCGCGCCGTGGACGCTCACGCAGGCGCACTCGCCGGCCGCATACAGCCCCGGGACCGGGGCCTCCTCCTCGCCGAGCACGACCTGCCCGTCGATGTTGGTGGGGATTCCGCCCATCGCGTAGTGGGCCGTGGGCTGGATCGGGACGAGCTCGGTGGTCGGCTCGACGCCGAGGTACACGCGGGCGAACTCGGTCACGTCGGGCAGCTTCTCCTCGATCACCTCGCGCGGCAGGTGCCGCACGTCGAGCCACACGGCGTCGCGGTTGGGTCCGTCGCCGCGCCCCTCCTTGATCTCCTGGAAGATCGCCCGGCTCACCATGTCGCGCGGCGCCAGGTCCTTGACCGTGGGGGCGTATCGCTCCATGAAGCGCTCGCGCTCGCTGTTCAGCAGGATGCCGCCCTCGCCGCGGACCGCCTCCGAGAGCAGGATGCCCATCTTGTACACGCCGGTCGGGTGGAACTGGAAGAACTCCATGTCCTCGAGCGGCAGCCCCCGGCGGAACAGCACCGCGGGCCCGTCGCCGGTCAGCGTGTGCGCGTTCGAGGAGACCTTGAACATCCGTCCGTACCCGCCGGTCGCGTACAGGACGGCCTTGGAGCGGAACACGTGGATCTCGCCCGTCGCGAGCTCATACGCGACGACCCCCGCACACGCGCCCTCGACCATCAGCTGGTCGAGAACGTAGAACTCGTTGAAGAACCGCACGTCGCGCTTGACGCACTGCTGGTACAGCGTCTGCAGGATCATGTGACCCGTCCGGTCCGCCGCGAAGCACGCGCGCTTGACGGGAGCTTCCCCGTGGTTGCGCGTGTGCCCGCCGAACCGCCGCTGATCGATCTTGCCTTCCGGCGTGCGGTTGAACGGCAGCCCCCAGTGCTCGAGCTGGTAGATCGCGTCGACGGCCTCCTCGCACATCAGCTGCGCTGCGGGCTGATCGACGAGGTAGTCGCCGCCCTTGACCGTGTCGAACGCGTGCCACTCGGGGGAGTCCTCCTCGACGTTCGCGAGCGCGGCGCAGACGCCTCCCTGCGCGGTCCCCGTGTGCGAGCGCGTGGGATACAGCTTCGAGATCACGGCGGTCTTCACCCGGTCCGACGCCTCGATCGCCGCCCGCAGGCCGGCGCCCCCGGCACCAACGATCACCGCGTCGTACGTGTGGAAGGTCGTCATCGGGTCAGACGGTCCCCGGCCACTGACTCGGATCGAACGTGAACACGACGACCGTGCCGAGGACGAACAGCGCGAACCCGATCACGAAGAAGGCCATGTCGATGGCGAACCGGACCGCGGGCCACCGGACGTAGTCCTGCACGATGATGCGCAACCCGTTGATCCCGTGGATCAGGGCGAGGACCAGGAGCGCCCAGTCCCAGGTGCGCCAGAAGGGGCTCTGCCACCGCGCGGCGACGAAGCCGAAGTTCACGCGGTCCACCCCCTCGTCCAACACGTGCATGATCAGGACGTGCCCGACGGCGAGGATCAGCAGCACGAGGCCGCTGATCCGCATGAAGAGCCAGGACCACAGCTCGAAGCCGCCGACGGGGCGCTCGCGGCCCCGGATGCCGGCGGACCCGCCGCGCGGGGACGGAGTCGGGCGTTCGGGTGCCTCGACGGACATCAGAAGACCCCCGCGGAGTCCAGGATCCCGTTGCCCATGATGATCGTGATCGGGATCATGCTGAGCACGAAGATGATGGTGGAGGCGAGCGCGATCCCCTTCATGTGGCGGGCGCTCGACGGCCAGAAGTCGAAGACCATGATCTT
>DASUMC010000138.1:0-2511 GCA_036277855.1 Actinomycetota bacterium | reverse complement strand
CTCTGCTGTTCCGCCCGTGGCCGCGACCTCTTCGGAAGACCCTTCCGACCGCTGCGTGGGCTCCTCGGTGCCGGGGTCCGGGCTGATGTCCGCGTGCTCGACGAGGAGGTCGAGCGCCTTGGAGCGGATGATATCACCGGCAAGTGCTACGACTTGACCGGTCCGGTCGAGACTCTTGGCGAGATCCTTGGGTTCACGTCCGATGGCCGCCGCGAGGCTGCCGATCTCTCGACCGATCTCCTCGGCGGTCACCTCGATCCCTTCCTGGCGCGCGACCGCCTCGAGCACGAGGTCGGCCTTGATCGCGCGGATCGCGTGGTCGCGCGCGTCGGCCCGGAACCTGAGCTCGTCGAACCCCTGCGTCTCGAGCACCTGGGTGAGGGTCATCCCCGCCTGCTCGGCGCGTTCCTGCGCGTGCACGATCCGGTGCTGCACCTCCTCGTCGACGAGCGGCTCGGGCAGGTCGACGTCCACCGAGTCGATCATCGCCTGGAGCACCCGGTCGCGAACGTCCGCGTCGGCCGACCGCTCCCGATTCCTCTGCAGCTGCTCGCGGAGCTCGGCCTTCAGCTCCTCCAGCGTGTCGAACTCCGAGGCCACCTTCGCGAACTCGTCGTCGGCCTCGGGCAGCTTCTTGCCCTTGACCTCCTTCACCAGCACCCGGAAGGCCACCTCCTGACCCGCGCGGTCGCCCGCACCGGGCCCGAGCGTGTCGTTGAACGCGAGGATCTCGCCGGCGCGCTTGCCGACGAGCTCGGCGTCGAGCTTGTCGCCGAACTCGCTGGAGCCGACCGCGTAGAGGTGGTCGGGGCGAGTGGCCTCGGGGATCTCCTCGCCGTGCACGGCCGCGTGCAGGTCGAGGACGACGTAGTCGCCCTCGCGGGCGGCCCGCGACACGGTCTCGAGCTCCGCGAACCGCTCACGGAGCGAGTCCAGATACCGCTCGACCTCGTCCTCGGTGATCTCCACCTTCGGTCGCTCGACCCTCACACCCTTGTAGTCCGACTCCTCGAGCTTGAGCCGCGGCCGTACCTCGACGACGGCCGTGAACACGAGCGGCTTGCCCTCCTCGACGTCGCCGAGCTCGATATCGGGTTCGGTGATCGGCGCAAGATCGTGTTCGCGCAGGGCATCCCGGTAGTAGGTCGGCACGGACTCTTCGATGAACTCCCCCAGCACCGCCTCGTGACCGAACTGTGCGTCGATCACCTTCTTGGGGACCCTGCCCTTGCGGAACCCGGGGATCTTGACCTGCTGCGCGATCTTCCGGTACGCGCGGTCGAGATCCTTGTCCACCTCGTCCGGCGGGATCTCGACGGTGAGCTTGACCGTGTGCTTGTCGGTCTCTTCGAGGGTCGTTTGCATGGGCTCCCGAGCGTAACGGAAAGGGGCATCCGGTATCGTGCGCCGCGGGCTCGCCCGGAGCCCGTGCGCCTGGAGGGCCAGTGGTCGAGCCGGTCATCGAGACAGCGTTCGACGAGGAGCTCGCGTTCGCGCACGAGCTGGCCGATCTCGCCGGGGAGATCGGCCTGGCGTACTTCCGTGGTTCGTTCGAGGTCACGATCAAGCCGGACCGAACCCCGGTCACCGAGGCCGACCTGTCGATCGAGTCCGCGATCCGGGACGCCGTCGAGCGGCGCTACCCGGGGGACAGCGTCCTCGGCGAGGAGGGCGGCCTGCAAGGCGAGGGCCGGCGGCGATGGATCGTCGATCCGATCGACGGGACGAAGAACTTCGCCGACGGCGTCCAGATCTGGTCCAACCTGATCGCGCTCGCCGTGGACGACGAGCCGGTGCTCGGCGTCGTGAACCTGCCGGCGCTCGGCGAGCGGTACGACGCCTCCCGTGGCGGGGGCGCCCGCATGAACGGCGCACCGATCCACGTCTCCCGCGCCGATCGCGTGCCGCGCTCCTTCGTCGTGTTCGCGGGCATGGGCGACTGGCTCTCCGGCCCGCACGCCGCCGGTGTCCAGCGCCTGGTCTCGGACGCACGGCGGGACCGCGGGTTCGGCGACGCGTGGGGTCACTGCCTGGTGGCGAGGGGCTCGGCCGACGTCATGCTCGAGCTCGAGCTCGCGACGTGGGACTTCGCGGCCTTGCAGGTGATCGTCGAGGAGGCCGGCGGGCGGATCTCCCAGTTCGACGGCTCGCCGCTCGTGCACGGTGGGAGCGTCCTGACGACCAACGGCTCGCTGCACGAGGAAGTCGTCGCGAGGTTGAGGCCGGGGGCGGGCCTGTGACCGCCGAGCAGACCTCGTGGAGCATCTATGGGGCGATCGCTCCGGTCGTCACGTGACGGCGGACGCGAGGGGTTCGCTCACGCCGTCGGCGGGCGCCGCATCGCCGAGCGGGCGTCGGCGACGGTGACCCTCTGCTTGCGGTAGTTGCGGAGAGCGAACCGGTCACACGTGGTCTCGGCCGACATCCCTCGACCGTGGTGCCGGTGCAGATACCAGTGCATCCACTCGTGCAGGTACAGGAATCGGAGCACCTCGCGCGGCGTTCGGAACG
>DASUMC010000137.1:0-3318 GCA_036277855.1 Actinomycetota bacterium | reverse complement strand
ACCCGCAGCCCCGACCCGTACATCAGCTCGAGGATCGCCCGATCCCGCAGCGCCACCGCCGTCTCGACGTCGCTCGCGTCCGCGGTCGCGACGGGCGCCTCGACGAGGGCCGCGGCCTCCGGCGCGCGCAGGACCACCGGGAGGCGGTTCACGACCTTCGGCCGGCCCAGGAGCGCGGCGGGATCCTCGGCGACGACCTCCCGTGAGACCGCCCACCGGTAGAAGGTGTGGATGGCGCCGACGCGCCGCGCGATCGATGCGCGCGCGTAGCCCAGGCTGGTGAGCAAGGCGAGGAACCTCCGCAGGTCGTCGATCTCCGCCCCCGACAGGTCCCGCCGATTGCGGCGCAGGAACGCGGCCAGCTGCGAGAGGTCTCGGCGGTAGGCGTCGACGGTCGAGGGCGCGAGGTGGCGCTCGAGCGCGAGGTGATCCGAGAACCCGTCGATCAGGGCAGTGTCGGACGGAGCAAGGTCGCGGGCAGGCATGGTCCTCCGAGCTCGACGGTCCCCCTTGTACCAATCGAGATCGTCCCGTTCAAGCAGCGAACCTGCGATCGGCGTGTTGAGGCGGTGTTCTGCGCGAGCGGTTACCGCTCGTCGATGGCCGCGAGCCTGTTCGACGGCGCGGGCGCCCGGTGCGGTTCGCGTCGTGGTCGGGCGTTTCCCCCGACGGTCCGCTCGCTCGCCGTGTCCCGATGAGGTCGTGCCTTGAGCGTCGTCTCGTAGCGACCACCCACGTTGCGGACGAACCCGCGCAGCTCCAGCCGCATCAGGACGCCGACGACCTCGTGGATGCGCGCTCCGAGCGAGGTCGCCAAGCGATCGGGGAGGGTGGGTTCGACGATGCCGGCCAGGACCCTGAGCTCGGCGTCGTCGAGGTCCAGGCGCTCGGCGGCCTCGGTCGGAACGACCTCCACGCCGAGGTCGCTCAGCAGGTCCTCGGCGTCGCGGATCAGGGTCGCCCCCTCGCGGATCAGCTGCAGCGGCACCTCCGACAGGAGGCTCGTGACCGAGCCCGCGACCGCGAACAGGTCCCGCCCGAACTCCATCGCGTGCTCAGCCGTGATCAAGGAGCCGCTCCCCCTCGCGCCCTCGACCACCACCGTGGCACGGCACAGCCCCGCGACGATCCGGTTGCGAGCGGGGAAGTGGTGCTGACTGGGCGGCGTTCCGGGCGCGTACTCGCTCAGCAGCGTTCCCTCGCCGCCGATCCGCCGGATCAGCGCTCGGCTGGCCGATGGGTACGCGACGTCCAGCCCCGACCCCAGGACGGCGAGCGTCGGGCCCTGCACCGAGAGCGCGCCATCGTGGGACGCGGCGTCGATGCCGCGGGCGGCGCCGCTCACGACGGTGATCCCGGCGAGGGCCAGTCCGCGCCCGATCGCATGCGCCGCCTCACGCCCCGAGGCGGTGCAGCGCCGGGCGCCGACCGTCGCGACGGCCGAGGTCACGTCCGGCGGCGTCCGACCGATCACGTAGATCGCTCCGGGCGGATCGGGGATCTGTCGGAGCTGGCTGGGATAGTCCACCGAGGCCCACGTGATCAGGCGAGCCCCGCACGCCTTGGTAGCACCGGCGATCGCGTCGGGGTCCAGGGCGCGCGCGAACGCCTGGTCGTTCTCGCTACCGCCGCGACCCTCGCGGATCCAGGCCAGGGTCGAGGCCGCCGAGCCACGTTCGACCGCCAGCGCGATGAGGCTCCGCGGGGAGATCCCGCGGAGCGCCGACAGGACGAACAGGGCTCGTCGGTCCTCTTCGTCCGAACCGTAACCCGGCGGCCACGTGGGCCACGGGCCGCCGGCTCGATCCTCAGACCGCACGCTCGAGCTCCGGCACCGGCGAGGCGGAACGGTACGCCAGCGCCTCGACCACGTGATCGGGTTCGACCCGATCCGCTCCTGCGAGGTCCGCGATCGTCCGTGAGACCTTGAGCGTGCGGTCGAACCCCCGACCCGTGAGCGCGTGCAGGTCGACCGCCGACGCGAGGAGGTCGCGGGCATCCGCGGAGATCCTCGCCTCGCGCCTCGCGACGGGACCGGTGAGCTGCCCGTTGTTCGGTAGGCCGAACCGCGCGTAGCGCCGGCGCTGACGCGCGCGCGCCCGCTCGACGCGTTCGCGGACCGCGGCCGAGGACTCCCCCGGCTGTTCGCCGAGGAGCTCGCGCTTGGTGAGGCGCGGGATCACGAGCCGGATGTCGACCCGGTCCAACAACGGGCCGGTGAGCTTGGCCTGGTACGTCTGCAGACGGTCCCCGCGGCACGTGCAGCGGCGCAGGGCGTCCCCCGCGAACCCACACGGACACGGGTTCGCCGCCGCGACGAGCGTGAACCTCGCCGGGAACGCCACCGTGCCCACCATCCGCGTGACGACCACGCGCCCGTCCTCCAACGGTTGGCGCAGCCCCTCGATCGCGTCGCGGCGGAACTCCGTGAACTCGTCGAGGAACAGAACCCCATGGTGCGCCAGCGACACCTCGCCCGGCCGCAGGAACGCCGTCCCGCCGCCGAGCAGTGCGGAGGGCGACACCGTGTGGTGCGGAGACCGGAACGGCCGAGCGTGGATCAGGCCTCCGTCGAGGAGTCCGGCCACGGAGTGCAGCTGGGTCACCTCGAGGGACTCGTCGCGCGACATCGACGGCAGGATCGTCGGAAGCCGCCGGGCGAGCATCGTCTTGCCCGCACCGGGTGGTCCGACCATGAGGACGTTGTGTCCCCCGGCGGCCGCCACCTCGAGCGCCCGGCGGGCCTGCCCCTGACCCCGGACCTCGGCGAGATCGACCGCATGCCGCGCGTCGACGCGCCGGGCCGTCGCCTCCGGTACGGTCGTCCGCCACGTCCCTCGCAGGAACCCGACCACCTCCCCCAGCGACCCCGCGCCGACGACCTCGAGATCGTCCACCAGCGCCGCCTCGGCCGCGTTCGACGCCGGCACCACCACGCCTCGCAGTCCCGCGCGCGCCGCAGCGATCGCCACCGACAGCACGCCTGGGGTCGAGACCAGGCCACCCCGGAGCGAGAGCTCGCCCGCGAACGCCCACCCTTGGAGCCCCGCGGCGGGCACTTGCGCGGTGGCCGCGAGCACCCCCAACGCGACCGGCAGGTCGAGGCCGGGGCCTTCCTTGCGGAGCGTCCCCGGCGAGAGGTTCACGACGACGCGACGCAGAGGCCATTCCAGGCCAGCGCTCTCGACCGCCGGTCGGATCCGATCGCGCGCGTCCTGCACGCCCGCCCCGGGCAGCCCGGTCAGGGTGAGCGATGGGAGTCCGCGACCGACGTGCGCCTCGACGGCGACGAGGTGGCCGCGGACGCCGACGACGGTG
>DASUMC010000136.1:0-5588 GCA_036277855.1 Actinomycetota bacterium | reverse complement strand
GTCTCGAGGCGGGTGGACATGGGCTACCGAGCCGGCCGGGAGCGTTCGGGCTCCACGGGCGCCGGTTCGGGCGTCGCCGGTTCGAGGTCGGGGACCACCTCGGGCACCGGGAGCGACACGGGCTCGACCTCGATGATCCGCTTCGGCCGACCGATGTCCACTCGCGGGCTCCTCGGTTCGCTCCTGGTACCGAGCGTACCCCCGTGGCAACGGGCCGGCCAGGGGCCCGCGATTTCGATCAGGTGCGGACCAGCTTGTTGATCCCGTCGAAGTCGCTGAAGAAGATCCTTCCTCCGGGCCCGATCTCGTACGAGAGGGTGCTTCGGCCGTGGTCGAGGACGACCGTGTGGCTGGCGATCGCGGTCCGCTGATCGTTGAACACGATCCGGGTCACCTGCCCGTTGTTCACGGCTCCGAAGAACGCGGCGCCCTCGCTCTGCGGGCCGAGGCCGCAGCCGTCGCAGAACGCGACGCCGGTGACGCCGATCGGGCTTTGGTAGAAGAGCTCGGGCAGGATCGGGTTCGGTCCGTCCTGGTTCGTGTTGGCGGGGGAAGCCCCGGCGCAGGTCTCGCTCGGCCCCCAGCCGTAGTTCTCGCCGCCCAGGATCCGGTTGATCTCGTCGTTGCAGGACGGCCCGTTCTCGGTCTCCCACAGCTCGTTGGTCTGAGGATCGAAGGCGAAGCCGAACGAGTTCCGGATCCCGAACGCCCACACGCGGTCGCCGAACGGGTTGTCCATCGGGACGTCGCCGTCGGGCTCGATGCGGATGATCTTGCCCCGGTCCTCGTTCGTGGTGTCCTGAGCGTTCGAGGAGTCGTGCGCGTCGCCGACGATCGCGTAGAGCATCCCGTCGGGCCCGAACGCGATCCGCCCGCCGTTGTGGTACGAGCTGCCGCCCGCGACGCTCGTGAACAGCACCGTCCGGCTGACGCCCGAACCGTGACGGTCGCGGTACCGCAGGATCTGGTTGCTGAGCCGGCCGCCCGCCGAACGCGTGGCGTACACGTACACGAGTGGCTTGGCCGGGTACCTCGGGTGCAGCGCGATGCCGAGCATCCCCCGCTCGCCGTCGCCGTTCACGCCTAGGACCTTCACGAACAGGCGGTCGGCATCGGTGTCGAGATCGTGGGTCCGAACCTGGCCCGTCCCTTTCTCGACGTACCAGATCTTCCTGCCCGGCCCGAACGTGAACGCGACGGGCTGCGTCAGGCCGCCCACCACCTCGCGCGCCCGGACCCGCGCGCCGGCCGACGCCGGCATGGACGCCAGTACGAGCTGCGCCGCGAGGTAGGTCCCGATGACGATCGCGATCCGTGTCCGCATGCCGGCTCCTCTACAGTTCAACCGCATGACCACCTCGCGTGCCGCGCGCGTGCTGTCTCCGCTCCATCATCGCGCACGATCCCGCGGTAGGCATGGACGGTGCCCGTGGGGCCCTCGAACCTCGGGAGGCGAACGGACGAGGTTCGCCGGCGTACTGCTGGTGCTCGGGTGCCTGCTGGCGGGGTGTACGTCGGTCGACCGGGTCACCGAACCGTTGACGGCCTCGCCGTCGATCCCCACCCGTTCGCCGGGTTCCACGCCGACCGCGGTCGTGGATCCGTCGATCGAGATCGAGACCCCGCCCGTGGGCGGCGAGGTCGGCACACCGGTTTCGATCACGGGGACGGCGGAGGTGGTCGACGCCGAACTCACCGTCCGGGTGCTCGGTGAGGATCGCATCGAGCTCGCCGCGATCGTGGTGCGCGCGAGCTGTGGAGACGGGTGCCGCGGGACGTTCGGGACGCAGCTCCACTACTTCATCGAACGCAGACAACCGGGCACGATCGAGGTCTATGGGACCGGCGAGGACGGCGAACGCGCGCTCGCGAGCGTCCCCGTCGTGCTGTTCCCTCCGTAGGGTCGTAGGCCCCCGCGTTCCCGGGTCGTCCCTGCTAGGGTCGGCGCCGATGTCCGAGCAACCCCTGTGGGAACGACGGTTCCGCGCACCCACACGAACCCTCCCCGCCTGGGGCCCGGCAGCGCCCGATCGGTTCGTCCTGCTGTCGGACGAGCAGGGGTCGTTCCAGGCCTATGCGTGGGAGCCCGGCTCCGACCCGGTCCGACGCACCGACGAACCCGTCGGCGTCAGCCTGGCGATGGCGTCCGCGGACGGGTCGAGCGTGGTCTGGTTCTCCGACCCCACCGGGGACGAGTCCGGTCGCTGGCTGGCCGTGCCGTTCGGGGGAGGCGATCCGGTCGAGGTGTTCCCGGGCGCCCCGGTCGGATGGCCCGAGGGACTCTCGCTCGGTCGCGAGCTCGCCGTCGCCGTGCTCGCCGACCGCGACGGCTTCGCGGTCTACGTGTCCGAGGACGGTGGCGCGGCCAAGGAGATCCACCGGCATCCCGACGTGATCGGGATCTCCGACTCCGAGCTGCATCTGGAGGGGTTCGACCGCGTGGGGCTGTCCGCGGACGAGACGCTGGTGTGCCTCGAGGTGGCGCAGGACGGTGACAACATCCGCCGCAAGCTGCTCGTCCTCGACCCGCGTACCGGCGCCGTCGTCGGCGAGCTCGCGGACGGGCCGGGCCTGGGCGTGCGTGCGTTCGGCTGGTCGCCCGTCCCCGGCGATCAGCGGATCCTGATCGGCCACGAGCGCCAGGACCTGCTGCGGCCGAGCGTCTGGGACCCGACGACCGGGGAGCGCACGGACATCCCGCTCGACCTGCCGGGGGACGGCGTCCCGATCGACTGGTGGCCGGGCGCCGGGTCGATCCTGATCGCCCACCTGTTCCGGGGACGCGACCGTCTGTACCGACTCGATCTGGAGAGCGGCTCGCTGACCGAGATCGGCCACCCGGTCGGGGAGATCCTAGGGGCGCGGGTCCGGCCCGACGGCCGGGTGTGGCTCCGGCTCTCCCGAGGGCATCGCGCGTCCGTCCTGCTCGACGACACCGGGGCGGAGGTCCTGGCACGGGCGGCGGGTGGCGTCCGCGAGGGCCGGCCGTATCGCGAGTGGCTGTTCCGCAATACGCCGGGCGACGTGGTGCACGGTTGGCTCGCGACCCCGCCGGGCGATGGCCCGTTCCCGCTCTTCCTGAAGGTGCACGGCGGACCGGACTGGCTGTATCTCGACACCTGGTTCCCGGACGTCCAGTCTCTGGTGGACGAGGGCTTTGCCGTCGCGATGGTGAACTACCGCGGCTCGATCGGGTTCGGGAGGCGCTGGCGCGATCACATCATCGGCAACATCGGGTTCCCGGAGGTCGAGGACGTCGTCGCCGGTCGCGACGACCTGGTCGCGCGAGGGATCGCCGATCCCGAACGCGTCGTGATCGGCGGTTGGTCCTGGGGCGGCTACATCACGCTGCTCGCCCTGGGGCTCCACCCGGACCGGTTCGCGGCAGGCGTGGCTGGGGTGCCGGTGGGCGACTACCTGGACTCGTACGACGATTCCGCCCCGTCACTGCAGGCCTACGACCGGACGCTCGCGGGCGGCGTCGTCCACGACATCCCCGAGTTCATCGCTGAACGGTCGCCCATCACCTACGTGAAGGACGTGAAGGCGCCGGTGTTCGTCCTGGTCGGCGAGCGCGACTCGCGCTGCGTGCCGGGCCAGGTCTACCGCTACGTGCGCGCCCTTCGACGGGCAGGCGGTGAAGTCGAGCTGTACTCCTATCCCGAAGGCCACAGCTCCTACCTCGTCGACGAGGAGGTCCGCGAGTGGGGCGCTGTCCTGGAGTTCCTGCGCCGCCGCGTTCGGCTGCCCTGATCGCTATTCACCCACGGTGATGAAGTTCCGCCACCGGCCGTCCTCGTCGATGGCCAGGCGGGGACCCTGGTAGCCCGCCCCGCCGTCGATCATCAGCTGGATCTCCTGTTCGGAGTATCCGAGTGAGGCGAGGTCGGCGCGCTCCTGCGGCAGCAGCGCCGAGAGGTCGCTGTTCACCAGGTACGGCCAGAAGAAGAACGTGCCGTAGCCCTCGCCGATGTCGCGGCTCGTCGGCGGCATTTCGAGGATCGCCACCATGACGTCGAGCTCGGACGGGTCGGCTCGCCATGCGGGGATCGGATCGCTGCCGTCGTCGAGGTTGTAGACGAACGTGTTCGGGTCGAGGAGTCCCGCGAGCGCGTCGAAGTCCTTGGCCTTCGCGGCGTCGTAGATCCGCTGCGCGGTCGCCGCGACGTCGGGTGGAACGCCGGTCAGGTTCGGGCCGGATGGTCCCGGGTCGCCGACGGGGGTCTCGACCCGCACCATGACCGCCCCGAGGCTCGCGCCGGTGGCGTCGGGCATCGTGAGGAGGAGGGTTGCCTCGCCGTCGGACGTTGGGGCGACTGCGACGTCGAACGAGAACGTCCGATCGGTGAGCTCGTCCCGAGCGGAGCCGAGCGACGGCACGAGCGACGGCCCGTCGAACACGTGAGCCTCCAGCGCGGGCGCGCCCTCGAAGCGGTCGGACAGCCGTCCCGAGAGGCGGACCACGCCGGGGGCGGCCTGGGAAAGCTCATCGAGCTGGATCAGCGGGGACGAAACTCCTATGACGCTCCAGGCGCCGCTCGATCCCGTGCGACCGAGCTGGCTCACCTCGACCGTGGTCGGCGGGACGGGCTCGCCGAAGACCCGGTTGCTGATCACGACCTCGGACTCAGTCCCACGGCCCTCGACGTGCTCGACCTGGTCGTCCCTCGGGTCCCAGCCCAGGACGTTGACCGCGAGGAGCGACGCGATCCCCTCGGGGCTGGCCTGGAGCGGGACGTGACCCTCATCGATGGCCGCCTGGGTCACCGCGAGCGCCTCGGGGTCGGTCTCGGGCCACAGCCCGGCGAACCCGGTCGGCTGGGGATTCGGGCCGGTCGTCGCGGGTGTCGTCGGTCGGGAGAGGAGACCGATCGCAGATAGGCTCGCGACGATCAACGCGACGACGGCCAGACCGGCGGCACCGGCCGTGAGCCCGCGGCGGATCCGCGCCCGTCGGAGCGTCGGACGCAGGCCCGACTCGACGTCGACCGGGATCTCCGAGGCGAGGTCGTGGAGCAGGTTCGGGAGTCGCGTGGTCATCGCTCGTCCTCCGCATCGTCGGGGAGCTCCTGCCGCAGGCGCTCGAGGCCGCGGGAGACGGTCGACTTCACCGTGCCCAGCGGCACCCCGAGCGCCTCCGCGGTGTCGGCTTCGCTGAGGTCCTCGTAGAAGCGCAGGACGATCGCGGCCCGCTGCTCGGGACGGAGCTTCATCAGCGCGTGACGCAGCCGGTCGCGTTCGCCGAGGTCGCCGTGCGCCGGCGCCGTCTCGTCCAGCCGCTGGCTCGAGAGCCACGCGCGCTCGACGCGGCGGCGGCGGAAGGTGGAGCTCGACAGGTTCACGATCGTCCGCCGCAGGTACCACCAGAACGCGTCCTTGTTGCGCAGGTCGTGAAACCGGCCGAGCACCCTGACGAACGCGTCCTGCACCAGGTCTTCCGCGAGGATGCGGTCGCCGGTCAGCAGGTAGCCGAGCCGCAGGGCCTCGGCCGCGTGCGCGCGATACAGGGCGTCCATGCCCCGCTCGCTCGTCGTCCGCCGCTCGCGACCCACCGTCAAGACCGCCACATCTCGAAGACGCGGAGGTGC
>DASUMC010000135.1:0-17793 GCA_036277855.1 Actinomycetota bacterium | reverse complement strand
TTGGCCGCGGTGTGGGAGATCGTCGGGCGGGCCAACGGGTACCTGGTCGAACGGCAGCCGTGGACCTTGGCCAAGGATGAGGTGCGGCGGGCGGAGCTCGCCGGCATCCTGTACGCGTCCGCCGAGACCCTGCGGATCTTGGCGATCCTGATCGGGCCGATCATGCCGGGGGCCGCGACTCGGTTGTGGCAACAGCTGGGGATCGAGGAGCCGCTGGAGGCGCAGCGGCTGCCGCACGCCGCCGCCTGGGGCGGCCTGCGTCCCGGGACGAAGACCGTCAAAGGCGACGCGCTCTTCCCCCGGCTCGACTCCTGAGTGAGGGTTCGCACCGTCACGTTTCACGTGGGACTCACCTCCTCGACTTCCGATCGAGAGCAGCTTGTGCACAGCGGGTGGCTACGCTCCAGATCTTCGAGTCGGGGTCGAGGATCGTTGGCGACGCGTAGTGTGTCGGCCTCGTGAACGAGCCGAACCCTGAACCGCCGATGCAGAGCGGCGCCGTCGACACCCACTGCCACCTGTTCCTGCTCGACGGCGACCCAGGCGAGGCGATCCAGTCCGCTCGGGCCGCGGGTGTCGACGCCCTCGTCTGCGTCGGTATCGACCCCGGGTCGAGTCGTCGCTCCATCGAGCTGGCCGCATCGTTTCCCGGCGTCGTCGCCACCGCCGGGATGCACCCGCACGACGCGAGCGCCTTCGACGATGCGGCGGCCGACGAGCTCGAAGAGCTGCTCGCGAACCCGCTCGTCGTCGCGGTCGGCGAGTGCGGTCTCGACTTCTTCCGCATGCGATCGCCGCGGCCGGAGCAGGAGCGCGCACTGCGTTCGCAGGTGGACCTCGCGCAGGCGCACGACCTTCCACTCGTGATCCACGTCCGCGAGGCTTGGCCCGAGATCCTTCGACTGCTCGATGAGGGTTCCGCCGAACGGGTGGTCCTGCATTGCTTCAGCGGGGACGCCGAGGTCGCCGCGGAGTGCACGGAGCGCGGCTGGTTCCTCTCGTTCGCCGGGAACGTGACCTATCCGAAGAACGGTCACCTCCGCGACGCCGCCGCGGCGGTGACCCTCGACCGGATCCTCGTCGAGACCGACAGCCCCTTCCTCGCGCCCCAACGGATCCGCGGACGCGAAAACGCGCCGTCGAACGTCGTTGACGTGATCGAGGCGGTCGCGCTCGCTCGGGACGAATCTGTGGAAATCGTGAGGGAAACTACGGCCGAAAACGCCAAGATCGCCTTTCCCAGGCTTCGGGAGGCCCTCGAAAAACCCCGAGATTGAAGTTTGCAGTAAGAGTTTAGGGTTTGATACGGTTCCCCCCGTAGCTCGTTTGAAAGGCTTCGGTCCGGCCACGGCCGCTTCCCCCCGGGGCCTTCTTCCATAGGGAGGAAGGGTGCCGGTTCGTCCGTCGCGGGTCCGCCGGTTGCGGGCACGCAAGGCGATGGGGAACGCGCTGCTCGCGAGCGTGGTGCTCGTGGGAGGCCTCACGTACGTCGCGATCCAGAAGACCGTGACGCTCGTGGTGGACCAGGGGCGACCCGAGGCCGTTCGAACGATGAGCGCGAGCGTCGGGGAGCTCCTCGACGCGCAAGGGATCCTCGTTGGGTACGGCGACCTCGTGACGCCGCCGACGCAGACCTCGCTCGCGGACGGGATGACCGTCTTCGTGGAGCGGGGTTGGCTCGACGGGGTCACGGATCCCGGGCCCGACGATGTGGGGGTCTGGGTGATGGAGGGAGCGACCGCGCCGCATCTGATGCTCGCGTCGCGGTCCGGCGAGGACTGGCTCTCCGCGGGAGATCCGGCCGGGTGGTCGCAAGTGGTGTCGGCCGACGTCGTGGTGAAGGGGAAGGACCACGACGTCCTCACCAACGCCGATACCGTTCGCGAGCTCCTCTCGGCCATGGGGATCACATCCGACCGCGACGACCGCGTCCTTCCGTCACCCAGGACCCCCCTCAAAGTAGGGATGCGCGTCCGCTACGACGCGATCGCGTTCCGGACCCGCGACGTCCGCGTCCCGATCCCGTACACCACCTACACGAGGCCCTCCGACACGCTGGGCCCCGGCGAGGTCCGCGTCGAACGCTCCGGCGTCGACGGCGTGATGGTGGAGCGCACACAGATCAAGTTCGTGAACGGGACGGCCGTCGCCACCGTGGTGCTCTCCAGGACCATCCTGCAGGAGGCGATCGCCGCTCGGCGCGTCGTCGGCCGCGAGCACCAGACCGAGGACATCCAGGTCGGCGATGCCAGCTGGTACTCGTTCGCGCCGGGGAGCGGGTTCACCGCTGCCCATCCGTGGCTCCCGTTCGGTACGGTGGTCACCGTCACGAACGTCGCGAACGGCAAGTCCGTTCAGGTGGTGATCAACGATCGGGGACCGTTCGGCGGACGGATCATCGACCTCTCCGACGAGGCGTTCGCCACGATCGCCCCGCTCTCCCAAGGCGTCTGTCGGGTCCGGCTCAGCTGGTGAGCGCGGAGGCGGCCTCGGCCGCTCCCAACTGAAGGACCTCGCGGCGCGCCACGGGATCCGGCCGACCAGGATCCGGGGCCAGCACTTCCTCGCCGACCCGAACCTCGCCCGGGCGATCGTGGCCGATGCCGGCGTTGGGCAAGGCGATCGGGTCGTCGAGGTCGGCGCCGGTCTCGGGTCCCTGACGGTCCCGCTCGCCGAGGCGGGAGCCCAGGTCCTCGCGATCGAGGTGGACCACGGGTTGTCGCGGGCGCTCCGGGAGGTCGTCGGGTCCTACCCGAATGTCCGCATCGAGGTGTCCGACGCGATGCGAACGGACTGGACGGCGGCGCTCGGCGCCGACCATTGGTCGATGGTCTCGAACCTGCCCTACAACGTCTCGGTCCCGCTCGTCCTCGATCTCCTGCAGGCGGCGCCGATCGACCGGTACGTCGTGATGGTGCAGCGCGAGGTGGGGGAGCGGCTCGTCGCGGGACCCGGCGAGGAGGCGTACGGGGCGGTCAGCGTTCGGGTCGCCTATCGGGCCGACGCCCGCGTGCTACGCAGGGTGCCGGCGGACGTGTTCTGGCCGCGTCCGAAGGTCGACTCGGTGCTCGTCAGGCTGGACCGCCGGCCGCCCGCCGTCGACGTCGACCCGGCGGCGCTGTTCGCGATCGTCGACGAAGGGTTCGCCGCGCGGCGCAAGACGATGGCGAACGCGCTCCGACGGCTCGGCCGAGACGCCGGGGACGCCGCGGAGATCCTTCGAGCGGTCGACCCCGACCCCAACGTCCGCGCCGAGCGGCTGGGCCTGGACGCGTTCGCCGCGATCGCGCGGTCGATGCTCGAGCGGGGGTGGACTCCGTGACCGGCAGGACGATCCGGCGCGATGCGCATGCCAAGGTCAACCTGTTCCTGCGGGTGCTCTCGAGGCGCGAGGACGGGTACCACGAGATCGAGAGCCTGGTCGTCCCGATCTCGCTCGCCGATCGCGTCGTGGTCCGGCCGGCCGAGGAGCTCCGCGTCGAGATCGCGGGCGAGCCGGCGTTCTCGCCGGGCGGGCTCAACCTCGCGCTGGTCGCCGCGCTGGCGCTCGCCGACGCGTGCGCCGAGGCCGGCGGCGCCCTGGTGGAGATCGAGAAGCGGATCCCGGTCGCGGGGGGTCTGGGCGGCGGGAGCGCCGACGCGGCCGCCACGTTGCTGGCACTCAACGAGCTGTGGGGGTGCGAGGTCGACGCCGCCACGCTGGAGCAGATCGGCGAGCTGATCGGTTCGGACGTCCCCGCGATGCTGTCCCGCGAGCCCGTGCTGATGGCCGGGCGCGGCGAGCGACTCGCGCCGGCCGAGGTCCCACCGTTCCATTGGGTGCTGGTGCGGTTGGGGTTCGGCGTGAGGTCCCCCGACGCCTATCGCTGGTGGGACGAGGACGGTGCCGGGACCGGTCCCGACCCCGATCGGCTGCTCGCCGCCGCGACGGCGGGGGACGCCGAGGCGCTCGGGCCCCTGTTGTTCAACGACCTGGAGGGGCCCGTCGCCGCCCGGCACCCCGAGATCGGGGAGGCGACGCGGGGGCTGATCGAGTCGGGTGCGCTCGGCGCGATCATGAGCGGGAGCGGCTCGTCCGTCATCGGTCTGGCACGGGACGAGGCGCACGCCCGTGAGCTGGCGGCGGGGTTCGAGCGGGCGGAGCCGGTCGTGGGTCCCCCGGTGGACGCGGCATAATCGGGAACCGGTCCGGGGTCGTCTAACGGCAAGACGCGGGCCTTTGGAGCCTTCGATGGAGGTTCGACTCCTCCCCCCGGAACGAACGCTCGCCCAGACCAGAAGGGGAGATCCGATCGCGTGTCCGAGCTCGCCTGTCCGACGTGTGGTGCTCTCAACCCGGCGGGCTTCGGCTTCTGCGGTTCCTGCGGCTCGTCCTTGGAGCGTGTCTGCCCAACCTGCGGGGTCGCCAACCCGCCCGCGAACCGCTTCTGCGGGTCGTGTGGGACCGGCCTCGGCGACACCCCCGAGTCGTCGCGAGGGATCGAGGAGCGGAAGGTGGTGTCGATGTTGTTCGCCGACCTCACCGCGTCGACGGAGATGGCCTCCCGTCTGGACCCCGAGGACCTGCGTGCCGTCCTGCGTCCCTTCTTCGACGCGATGACCGAGGAGATCGACCGGTACGGCGGGACGGTGGAGAAGTACATCGGCGACGCGATCGTGGCCGCGTTCGGCGCACCCGTCGCTCACGAGGACGATCCCGAACGCGCGATTCGCTGCGCGCTCGCGATGCAGCGGCGGTTGCCCGATCTGAACGACGCGCTCGCCGAGCAGGCGGGCGTCGAACTCTCGCTGCGGATCGGGATCAACACGGGGGAGGTAATCGCGCACTCGATCGAGGAGGGGATCGTCACGGGTGAGGCGGTGAACATCGCGGCGCGCTTCCAGTCTCTTGCGGCCCCGGGTCGCGTAGTCATCGGGGAGCGAACACACCGGGACACCCGCCACGCGTTCACGTTCGCCGACCTGGGCGAGGTGACGGTCAAGGGTGTCGATCGTCCGCTCCGCGTCTACGAGGTTGACGGCGAGGCGGTCCAACCCGAGGCGGCAGGCCGTGAGACGCCGTTCGTCGGCCGCGACGCCGAGATGGGCCTGGTCCGGCTCCTGTACTCGCGCACCGTGACGGAGGGCCGTCCGGGCCTCGTGACGATCGTCGGGCCCCCGGGCATCGGGAAGAGTCGTCTCTCGCGCGAGGCGGCGAGAGCCCTCGAGGCGGAGGGTGCTCGGGTCGTTCGAGGTCGGTGCCTGCCCTACGGCGACGGGCTCACCTATTGGCCCCTCGCCGAGATCCTGAAGAAGGACGCCGGGATCCTCGACAGCGACACATCGGCGACGGCTCTCGGCAAGGCGCGAGCCCGGCTGGACCCGCGCTTCCCCGGAGACGAGGGGATCGGCGTGACGAGCATCCTGCTCTCGTCGATCGGGGTCGAGCTCGACTCCGACCCGCTGACGGGGGCCCAGCCGCAGACGGCGCATCAGATGATCGCTCGAGCGTGGCAGCGGTACGTCGAGGCGCTGGCCGTGGATCGACCGTTGGTCGCCTTGATCGAGGATCTGCACTGGGCCGACCCGAGGCTGCTCGACCTCGTCGAAGCGATCGCGGCGCGCGCCAACGGCGCGACGCTCCTCCTGTGCATGGCCCGTCCGGAGCTGTTCGAGCGGCGTCCCGCGTGGGGCGGCGGCGTGGCGAACACGACCGCGATCGCCCTGTCGCCGCTCTCGGCCGGCGACGGGGCGGCGCTGATCGAGCACCTGTTGGACGGACAGGCTCCGGCCGAGATCGTGGGCCCGATCCTGCACCGTTCCGAGGGCAACCCCTTCTTCGCGGGCGAGCTCCTGCGGATGATGATCGAGGACGGGACGATCGCTCGACGAGCCCACGGGTGGACGCTCGTGCGGGCGCTCGCTTCGGAGCTCCCCGATACCGTCCAAGGCGTCATCGCGTCGCGGATCGACCTGCTGGAACCGGACGAGAAGCGAGCGATCCAGGACGCGTCGGTCATGGGACGAACCTTCTGGCCCGGTGGGCTCGCTCGACTCGGGACCCGCGATGCCGAGCGGCGGGTAGACGGGTTGATCTCCAAGGGTCTGGTCCGGGCCAACGAGACGTCGTCGGTCGAGGGCGAACGGGAGCTGTTGTTCGCCCACGTGCTGATCCGCGACGTCGCCTACGCGAGCATCCCGAGGGCACGCCGTCGCGAGGCCCACGCCACCGTTGGAGGATGGATCGAGGAGGGGACTGCGGGCCGAGCGGAGGAGTTCGCCGAGATCCTCGCCCACCACTTCTCGCTGGCCGGCGATGGGGCGAGGTCGGCTCGGTACGCGTTGCTCGCGGGGCAGCGGTTGCTCCGCGTGTTCGCGGCGGACGAGGCCATCGCCTGGCTCGATCGCGCCTTGGAGACCGCAGACGCGTCCGACGCGTCGATGCGCGCGGAAGTCTCCTTCTCTCGTGGGAGCGCGAAGGAACAGCTTGGCCGGTACGAAGAGGCCCGAGCCGACTACGAGGACGCGGCCAGAGACGCCTCGGAGGCGGACGGATCGGCCGAGGCCCGTGCCTTTGCGGCGGTGACGCACGTGCTGTTGCTGTTGGATCGCTACGACGAGGGCCTCGAGCGCGTACCCGAGGCGCTCGAGCGCGCGAGGTCGGCCGGTCTGGCCGACGTCGAGGCTCGTCTGCTCTATACGGCGGGTGGGCTTCGGTTCGGCAGGGCCGACTTCTCCGCCGCCATCTCGCTCCACGAGCAGGCCCTGTCGGTCGGGCGGGACGCCGGCGATGTCGAAGGGCAGGCGATGGCGCATCACGGCCTGTGCGAGACGTACTTCTTCCAGGGACCGTTCGAGTCCGGGCTCGCGCACGGGCTGGAGGCCGATCGGCTCTTCCGCGACCTCGGCCAGCGCCAGATGATCGCCCACAACGCGTACATGATCGCCTGGCTGCTCGGGATCACCGGACGTCCGGACGAGGCGATGGCCCAGGTCGAGGCCTCGATCGAGACCTCGCACGAGATCGGGAGTGCGCGCGAGGAGGGCTTCGCCCTGTTCGACCGCAGCGAGCTGCATCTGTCCGCCGGCCGGTTGGACGCGGCGTCGGCCGACGCCGAGCGCGGCACCTCGATCTTCGTCGACCTCGGGCTCGCACGCGGCGAGCTCGTGGGCCACAACGTGTCGAACGATGCCGCGTCCGAATCGTGGTCGCTCGGTGCGATCGCGGAGCACGCCGAACGCGCGTCGACGATCTCGCGCGACCTGTCCGGCACGTTCCAACGGTCGATCGCACTGAGCTACGCCGCCTGGGCCGCGCTCGCCGATGGTCATCGCGGCGAGGCAGATGAGCTCCTGGACGAGGCCCGCTCGCTCGACGACGCCTTCCTCGATATCGGGTGGGCGGGCCGAGCCGAGGTTCTCCTGTGGGAGTGGGCGGGGGACCCCGACGCTCTCGAACGGATCGGGGCCCGCCTGTCCGGCCTCGTGCTGCCGACCAACGTCTTCTGGGGGGCGTGGGGTCCGTACGCCCGAGGGCATTCAGCAATGCTGCGAGGTCGCCACGACGAGGCGCTCGACCACGCCGGCACGGCACTGCGGGCCGCATCGAGCGTCCGCGAACGACGGCTGCAGTGGCGCTCGGCTGGCCTGGCGGCGCGGGCGCTCGAGGCGCTCGGCAGGCCCGACGACGCGAGGCCCTACCGCCAGGAGGCCGCTGTCATCGTCCGTGAGATCGGCGAGGGCGCTTCGGGACCGCTCCGCGAGGGATTCCTCCGCCGCCCCGATGTCGCCGAGCTCCTCGAGCGCGAGCCGCCCGGCTGACCGGCCGCCTTGCCAGGCGGCGCCGCCCGCCGGTACAAAGGGAGTCCGCTCACCGAGAGGAACCGGTGCCCACGACGAACTCGCTCGTTGCGGTCGTGCTCGCCGCAGGCAAGGGCAAGCGCCTGAAGTCGGCCGTGCCCAAGGTGCTGCACCCGATGTGCGGCCGACCCGCCCTGGGGTGGGTGCTGCAGGACGTCCGGGCCGCGCGCCCGTCGAAGATCGTGATCGTCGTGCATCAAGGCGCCGAGGAGGTCCGCGAGGCCGTTCGGTCGTGGGGCATCGTTCCCGAGCCCGTGTTCGTGGAGCAGGGCGAGGCGCTCGGGACCGGCCACGCCGTCCTCGCGGCCGAGAGGGCGACCGGGCGGGCATCCGAGGTACTGATCGCGAACGGCGACTTCGACCCGGTCGCCCCCGAGGACGTCCGCACGTTGATCCGGATCCACCGGCGGACGAAGGCCGCCGCCACGATGATCACGACCGAGGTCGAGCGTCCCGGCCGCTACTCGCGCGTCGTGCGCGACGGAGACCGCCTCGTCTCGATCGTCGAGGGGAGCGACGCGCCCGCCTCGATGCGGTCGATCCGCGAGGTCGGCACCAACTGGATCGTCTTCCGACGCGACGACCTGTTCCGGGCGCTGCCGCTCGTGGGGCGCGAGAACGCGCAGGGTGAGTACTACCTGAACGACGTCTTCCCGATCCTGATCGAGAAGGGTGAGCGCGTCTCGGTCGTTCGGGTCGACACCGGCGGAGCGATGGGCGTCAACTCGCGCGCGGACCTCGCCAGGACCACGCGGGTCCTCCGCGAGCGGATCAACGCGCGCCACCTCGCGAACGGCGTGACCCTGGAGGACCCGGAGACCACGTACATCGACGTGGACGTCCGGATCGGCCGCGACACGGTGATCCATCCGATGACGTTCCTGTCCGGCGAGACCCGGATCGCGACGGGGTGCGAGATCGGGCCGGCGACGCGGGTCGTCGACACGTCGGTGGGGGAGGGCGCGGTCGTCGAGTTCTCGGTGGTGCGCTCGTCGCGGATCGGCGCTCGTGCGCAGGTGGGGCCCTACGCGCACGTCCGACCCGGGACCCGGCTGGGTCCGGATGCGAAGGTCGGCACATTCGTCGAGATCAAGGCGTCCGATATCGCCGAGGGCGCGAAGGTGCCGCACCTGACCTACGTCGGGGACGCGAAGGTCGGCCGGCGTGCCAACCTCGGGGCCGGGACCGTGACCGTCAACTACGACGGGTACGAGAAGCATCGGACGCGGATCGGGGACGATGCGCGGGTGGGTTCGGATACGATGCTGGTGGCGCCGGTGAAGGTCGGCAGGGGGGCGGTGACGGGCGCGGGATCGGTGATCACGACGGACGTCCCGGCGGGCGCGCTCGCCGTGGAGCGTTCGGAGCAACGGGTGGTCAAGGGCTACCGCAAGCGCCGGGACGCCGAGGCCGAGACCGGCAAGAAGCGAGGGACCAGGGTTCGGAGAACGGGCGACACCGAAGCGCGGGAGAAAGGCAAGGGGGCGCACTGAGGTGGAGATCGTCACCAAGAAGCGGATGATGCTGTTCTCGGGCACGACACATCCCGCGCTGTCCGAGGAGATCGCCGAACACCTGGGGATCCCGATCGCGCCGTGCGTGATCCGTCGGTTCGGTTCCGGTGAGATCTACATCCGTCCCGAGGATTCGGTGCGCGGCGCCGACGTGTTCGTGATCCAGACCCACGCCGACCCGGTGAACGAGTCGATCATGGAACAGCTGATCCTGATCGACGCGATGAAGCGCGCCTCGGCCAAGCGGATCACCGCGGTGGTCCCGTACTACGGCTACGCGCGGCAGGACAAGAAGGTCCTCGCGCGGGAGCCGATCAGCGCGAAGCTCGTCGCCGATCTGCTGAGCGCCGCCGGCTCGGACCGGGTCGTCTCGGTCGATCTCCACGCCGGTCAGATCCAGGGGTACTTCGACTTTCCGTTCGACCACCTGACGGCGCTCCCGGTCCTCACGCAGTACCTGCGGGACGACCTCGGGTTGCACGACGGGGACGTGGTCGTCGTCGCGCCCGACGCCGGCCGGATCAAGACCGCCGAGCGTCTGCGCGAGTACCTGGATGCGGATCTCGCCTATCTGTACAAGCGCCGATCACGGTTCGAGGCCAACAAGATCGAGGAGATGCAGGTGGTGGGCGAGGTCGACGGACGTCCGTGCATCCTGGTCGACGACATGATCGACACGGCGAGCACGGTCGCCAAGGGCGCGAGCGTGCTCGCGCAGCAGGGCGGCGGTCCGATCTACGCGGCCGCGACCCACCCGGTGCTCTCGGGCAAGGCGGTGCAGAACCTCGAGGAGGCGCCGATCGCCGAGGTCGTCGTGACGAACACGATGCCGATCGCGGAGGAGAAGCGCTTCGGCAAGCTGAAGGTACTCTCGATCGCACCCCTGATCGCCGACGCGCTCCGAGCGGTGTTCGAGGAGAGCAGCGTCTCCGAGATCTTCCACGGCGAGAACCAGTAACGAGGTCCAGCGGGGGCTACGGCGAGTACTGCTCCTCGATCTCGGTCACGACGCCGTGTTCGATGGTGATCCACCACTGGCTCTGCCCCCGGTAGATCAGGCCCCCGTCGGTGACGTCCCCCTGCTCCTCGATCGCCTGCGCGAACAGCGCCAGGTCGCCGTCGAAGAACGTCTCGCAGCAGTGGTTCCAGTCGAGCAGTCGTAGGTGGGCGTCGGGTGCGAGCGCGAGCGTTCGGAGCCTCGGGTTGTCGTTGACGACGAAGTAGTCGTTCGGCACGGGACCAGTGCCGCCGGCCGCGTGATACGCGGCGTTCGCCTCCTTGCCGGACAAGAAGTAGGCGAGGTCGAATTCGATCGTCCCGGCGTCGACGTCGACGGCGCGCACGTACCCGAAGTGGCGGCCGTCCTGCAGGGAGGCCCCCGGGAACGGCGCGGGCTCCGCGGCGTCGACGGTTCCGTGAGCGACGACCTCGCCGGACGCGTCGTAGCCGAGGAGCTCGACGGGGCCCGGCGCGACGACGAGCGCGAACGCGTTCGAGTCCGGGTCGAGCTCGTCCGGTATGTCGAAGACCTCCGCCGACACGACGGAGCCGTCGGCGGGCGTGGCCTCGACTCGAACCACGTCGATGGCGATCGCTCCGAACGCGACAAGCTGTCGGTCCGATCCTTGGCCTAGGACCGTCGACGCCGGCTGCAGCTCGCTCGTCGCAGGCGACACGAAGCTGGAGCCACCTCCGATCGTCTCCGATTCAAGTGAGAGGCTCAGACCTCCCCCCGTTCGCTGGGCGGTCAGCGTCCACGGCTCGCCGCCGGCGATCCCGTGGCCGAGCACGGCTGCCGCGACCCCGCGACCCGACGCCGCGAAGGACATCGACGCGAAGGCCGAGGACAGGGCGTCGCGTTCGTCTGTCGTGGCGGCCGGAGCGAATCCGACCCGGGCCTCGAACGTCCGGCCTGCCGCCGTCCACCCGGCGCGGAGGAAGTCCCAGCCCGGGTAGCAGGCCGACTCGGACGCGTCCACGGTCATCGCTCGGAGTTCGACCGGCCACGGTTGGGACGACGCTCCGTCGAGCGCCAACGGCTCCTCCTGGACCGTCATGACGAAGGTCGCGGCGTCACCGGCCATGCCCGGGCACCCGAACGTCGCTCCGGGGTCGGTCGGCGCCAGCGCCAGGATGATCCGCGGGAGAGGGGACTCGCCCATCGTGGGAGATCCGTTGAGGCCGGCCGTGTCCGGATCGATCAGGTGCCACGACTGCGGATACGTGATCGTGATGCCGTTCAGGGTGCCCGTCGTTGGTGGCCCCAGCGCAGCCGGCTCGGGGCCGCCTTCCATCGACAGGAGGGTCGTCGCGCCGACGACGATCCCCGCGACGACCGCGAGCCCGGTCAGCGCGACCGCGCCGCCGAACAACGCCTGTCGGCGCCTGGCCGAACGGCGGAGCCCCTCGGGCGCCGATGCGGGCGTCGGCACTCGCCGGGCGTCCTCATCGAGCACCTCACGCAGGTCGCGTTCGAGATCGTTCACGTGTCCTCACTCCTCGGGATCCGCTCGCGAAGCGACTCCATCGCGCGGGCGACCATGGAACGCACGGCGGCCGCCGAACACCCCAGGGCCTCGCCCGCCTGCTGTTCGGAGAGGTCGGCGTAGTACCGGAGCACGACGGCGGCCCGCTGCCGCGGCGGCAGAGCCGAGAGCGCCGCCCGGAGCTCGTCGCGCCGGCCGTGGTCCGGCTCGTCGACCGGCGCCGGATGTCGCGCCTGCCCGCGCAGGTAGGCCACCTCCACCTTTCGGCGGCGGAAGTAGGAGGTGCAGGCGTTCACCACCGCCCGTCGCAGATAGGCCTCGAACGCCTCGGGCTGCCGGAGATGACGGAACCTGCCGACCGACCGAAGGAACGCGTCGTGGGCGATGTCCTGGGCCAGGTCGGGGTCGCCCGTGATCAGGGCCGCCAGCCGAACGGCGTCCGGCATGTCCCGCACGTAGAGGTCGTCGAGGTCGGCGCGATCGTCCAAGGCGGAACGGACGATACCGGTGGTCTGGCTCATCACTCTTCAGACGCCCGAGCCCCCCGTCTCATAGCGGCAGCCTGTTGGTACCATGCCCGGCCGAGACCCCAACGCCTCGAAGGACTCCGAACATGGCCGAAGTCAAGCTCGTCGCCGAGCCCAGGGAAGGCACCGGCAAGGGCGTGGCCCGCAAGCTGCGGGCCGCCGGCCGCGTGCCCGGGGTGCTGTACGGGCACGGGATGGCCTCGACCGCCGTTTCGGTGGACGCCAAGGACCTGTTCCATGTCCTGCATACCGGCGCCGGCACCAACGTCCTGGTCGACCTCGTGGTCGACGGGACCGAGCACCTGATCATCCCGCGCGACGTCCAGCGCGATCACATCCACGGTCGCTTCATCCACGTCGACTTCCTCGCCGTCCGCCGTGACGAGAAGCTCCACCTGTCGATCCCGGTCCGCATCGTCGGCGAGTCCGTCGGCGTGAAGGCCGGAGGCGTCGTCGAGCACCACCTGTGGGAGCTCGAGGTCGAGTCCCTGCCCGGGGACGTGCCCGAGGCGATCGACGCCGACATCACGTCCCTCGAGATCGGGATGTCGCTGCGCGTGAGCGATCTCGTCGCACCCAAGGGCGCGACGATCCTGACCAACCCCGAGGAGTCGGTCGTCGCGGTGCAGCAGCCGCAGATGGCCGTCGAGCTCGAGGAGGAGGAGGCCGCGGCCGAGGCCGAAGCCGCCGAGGGCGAGGCCGCCGAGGGCGAGGAGGGCGAGGCCGCCGAGGGCGAGGGGGCCGAAGGCTCCGACGAGCGGTCCGAGGGCTAGACGCCCTCGCCGTCATGACCTGGCTCGTCGCGGGGCTCGGCAACCCCGGCGAGACGTACACGAAGACCCGTCACAACCTCGGCTACCGGGTCGTCGACGAGCTCGCGGCCCGCGAGGGTGAGCGTTTCCGCAAGGCCCGGTTCGTCGGCGCGGATGTCGGCGAGATCCGCCTGGGGGGCGAACGGGTCATCCTTGCGAAGTCGCGCGCGTTCATGAACGAGAGCGGCCCGGCGATCGCATCGCTCGCGCGCAAGAACGGCGTCCAACCCGACCACGTGGTCGCGGTGCACGACGAGATCGATCTGCCCTTCGGGGCGCTCCGCGTGAAGTCCGGCGGCTCGACGGCCGGCCACAACGGCCTGCGTTCCCTGCGACAGGCGCTCCGAACGCCCGACTTCTTCCGCGTGCGCCTCGGCGTCGGCCGTCCGACCGGTCGCAGGCAGGCGGCGGACTGGGTGCTCGACACGTTCGCCAAGCGCGAGGAGCCCGATGTGTCGATGCTCGTCGACGACGCCGCCGACGCGGTCGGCTCCCTGATCGCCGACGGCCTGCTCGCGACGCAGGACCGATACAATCGCTCCGCCCCGCGCGAAACGTAGCGGGATCGAAGACGACCGCGTGGCAGGGCCTCGTTCCCCGAACGGGGCCTGTTCGTGTTGTCCGGTGAAGGTGCCCAGGCACGAGCCAAGGCAAGCACGAGCCAAAGCACGAGCCAAAGCACGAGCCACCGGACGAAGAGGAGGAGTCAGGTGAGCCTGGAGCAGGCGCTCGACGCGCTGATCGGTTCGGAGGCGTTCGAACGCCTGCTGCTCGAGCGCGCCCGTCCGGTCGTCGCCCGCGCGGACGCGGGCGAGGACGCGCTGGTGGCGGCCCTGGCCCGGGCGCTCGGCGCTCCGGTGCTGCTCGTCGCGCCCGGCCCGCGGGAGGCCGAACGGCTCGCCCGCGGGACGCGAGCGTGGCTCGGCGACGACGGGGCCGCGCTCCTGCCGTCGTGGGAGGCGCTCCCGTACGAGGGGATCAGCCCCTCGCCGGAGGTCTCGGCGCGCAGGGCCGACGCCGTGCGCCGGCTGCGGGCGGCCAAGGGCGCGTTCGTCCTGGTCGCCCCCGCGCTCGCCGCGATGCAGGGCCTCGTCCCTACCCTCGGCGAGGTCCCGCCGGTCGAGTTGGTCAAGGGGATCGAGCTCCCGCCGGACGATCTCGCCGAGCGGCTGGTTGCGCTCGGCTACGCGCGCACGGACGTGGTCGAGCATCGCGGCGAGTTCGCCGTCCGCGGCGGGGTGCTCGACGTCTTCCCCGGGACGTCGCGTCGTCCGGTGCGCCTGGAGTACTGGGGGGACGAGATCGAGTCGCTCCGCGAGTTCGTGCCGTCGTCGCAGCTCTCGACCGGGCCCGTCGTCGGTGTCGAGGTCTCGCCCGTGCGCGAGCTGATTCCCGACGACGAGCTGGCCGAACGCGCGCGAACGCGGGCGCCCCGCTACCTCGATCGGTTCCGCGACGGGCTCGAGCGGATCGCGCAGGGCCTCCACGCCGAGGGGCTCGAGTCGCTCGCCCCCTTGCTGTTCGACCGGATGCCCGTCCCCTCCGAGCTGTTGCCGGATGGCTCGTGGGTCGTGGTCTCGGAGGCCCGCCGCACGTTCGACCGCGCGCATCGGGCGTTCGAGGACGCCGAGGCGCTCGCCGAGGCCTCGAACTGGCCCGGTCCGCGCGCGGTCCATGACTTGGGGCAGGCGCTCGAGGGGCCGGTCCGGCTCGAGCTCACGGGGTTCACCGAGGGCGTCGACTCGGGTCTGGAGGGATGGGGCTCGGCGCAGGGCAACCCGGCGGAGCTCGCGCGGCGTGCCGCGGAGCTCGCCGAGCGCGGGTACCGCGTGCTGCTCACGGCGCGCGGCCACGGCTCGCTGGAGCGCGTCCGCGAGTTCGTCGCGCTGCCGCGGGCCGAGGGGGTCGAGGCCGAGCTGCAGGCCGGCTTCGTGTTCCCCGCCGGCAGGCTCGCGGTAGCGACCGAGGAGGACCTGTTCGGCTCTCGGCGCCACACGCGCGACGCTCCACGGTTCACGACGCGTCGCGGCGACGCGATCGCCGAGGAGCTCGAGGTCGGCGACTTCGCGGTGCACCGGGTGCACGGGGTCGCCCGCTACGTGGGCGTGCAACGTCGCGAGATCGGCGGTTCCGAACGCGACTACATGGTCCTCGAGTACGCCTCGGGCGATCGGCTCTCGGTCCCCACCGACCAGGTGGGGATGGTGGCCAAGTACCTCGGCGGCGAGACGCCTCGCCTGTCGCGCCTGGGGACGAGCGACTGGGCGCGGACGACCGGGCGCGTCAAGCGCGCCGTGAAGGACATGGCCGGCGAGCTCGTCCGGCTGTACTCGGTCCGGCTGTCGATCGAACGTCCCCCGTACGGCCCCGACACGCCGTGGCAGATGGAGCTCGAGGACGCGTTCCCGCACGAAGAGACCGGCGACCAGGTCACGGCGATCGAGGAGGTCAAGGCGGACCTGATGCGGCCCCGCCCGATGGACCGGCTGATCTGCGGCGACGTGGGGTTCGGCAAGACCGAGATCGCGGTGCGGGCGGCGTTCAAGGTCGTGATGGAGGGCAAGCAGGCGGCGGTGCTCGTGCCGACGACCCTGCTGGCCGAGCAGCACCTGATCACGTTCGGCGAGCGCTACGCGCCCTTCCCCGTCAAGGTCGCGATGCTCTCGCGCTTCGTCTCCAAGCCGGAGCAGGAGCGCATCGTCGAGGACCTGCGGCGCGGCGCGATCGACGTCGTGATCGGGACCCATCGCTTGCTGTCGGCGGACATCGGGTTCAAGGACCTCGGTCTCGTGGTGGTCGACGAGGAGCAGCGGTTCGGGGTGGCGCACAAGGAACGCCTGAAGAAGCTTCGCGCGCAGGTCGACGTCCTCACGATGACGGCGACCCCGATCCCCCGGACGCTCGAGATGGCGCTCGCCGGCATCCGCGACATGTCGACCGTCGACACGCCTCCCGAGGACCGGCAGCCGGTGCTCACGTACGTCGGCCAGTACGACGAGGGGCTCGCGCTCGGCGCCGTGCGGCGCGAGCTGCTGCGCGAGGGCCAGGTGTTCTGGGTCCACAACCGCGTCGCGACGATCGAGCGTCAGGCAGCGTGGTTGCAGGAGCAGGTCCCCGACGCCCGGATCGTGGTCGCGCACGGCCAGATGGACGAGGACATGCTCGAGCGGCGGATGATCCGGTTCTGGGACCGCGAGGCCGACATCCTGATGTCGACCGTGATCATCGAGTCCGGCCTGGACGTCCCCAACGCGAACACGCTCGTCGTGGACGCGGCGAACATGCTCGGGCTCTCGCAGATGTACCAGCTGCGTGGCCGCGTGGGGCGCAGCCACGAGCGGGCGTTCGCGTACTTCTTCTTCCCGCCGCAGCGCGAGCTGACGGAGGAGGCGCACGAGCGGCTCACGACGATCGCGCGGCACCAGGCGCTGGGCAGCGGGTTCCAGATCGCGCTCCGCGACCTGGAGATCCGGGGAGCGGGCAACGTCCTGGGCGCCGAACAGCACGGCCACATCGCGGCGGTGGGGTTCGACACGTACGCGCGGCTGCTCCAAGAGTCGGTCGCCGAGATGCGGGGCGAGCCCCTGCCGGAGGAGAAGGAGATCCGGATCGACCTCCCGCTCAAGGCGTTCGTGCCGCCGGGCTGGCTCGAACAGGAGGCGCTCCGGCTCGACCTGTACCGGCGGATCTCCTCGGCCGGCGACCACGGCCTGCTCGAGCGGGTCCGAACCGAGACCGTGGACCGGTTCGGCCAGCTCCCGGAGGAGGTCGAGACGCTGTTCGCCGTGGCGTCGCTCCGGATCACGTGCGCGAGGCTCGGCGTGGCCGAGGTCTCGACCTACCGACAGCAGGTCCGCGTCAAGCCGCTCGACCTTCCCGAGCCGCTCGAACACGACCTGCGCGAACGGGTCCCGGAGGCCCGGTACCTGCGCACGACCCAGACCTTGAACCTCGACATCGGCCGCGTCCCGGGTTCGGAGCTCCCGTCGCTGGTGGAGCACGGCCTGGTCCGGGCCATGGGCGAAGACGAGGTCGTTGCTACGATGGCGCCGTGATCCCTCTCCCGCGTCCCCTTCGCGCGCTCGCGATCCTGTGCGTCGTCGTGCTGTTCACGGCCTGCGCGAACGATCCGTCGTCGGCGGCCACCGTCGGGGACGGCGAGATCTCGATCGACCAGTTGCACGGGGACGTCGCGCTGTTCGGCTTCCTGACGGGCCTTTCCGGTGCTCCGTGCGGGACGCCCGTCGGGAACGAGACCCAGGATGCGGCGTGCGCGCGGTTCGCGCTCGCGAACGACATCCGCGAGGAGCTCGCGAAGTCCTACGCGACCGAGAACGACATGAAGGTCGATGCCGCCGACGTGACGGACGCCCTCACCCAGCTCGAGCAGGGGCTCGGGGGCGCCGACGCCCTGAAGACGCAGCTGTCCGACGCCGGCGTCACCCGCGCCGAGGTCGAGGCGTTCGCCGCGCGACTGCTCCTCGTGAACGCGGTGCAGCAGGCGGTGGTCGAGGAGCGGTTGGACGAGACGGCGCTCCAGGACGCCTACCAGGCGAACCTCGCGCAGTTCACGACGCTCGAGGTGGCGCACATCCTCGTCGCCGACAAGGCCGAC
>DASUMC010000134.1:0-2395 GCA_036277855.1 Actinomycetota bacterium | reverse complement strand
CTGCGCGTACTCCTGCCACGAGGGTTCGAGGGAGGTGTAGATGTTCAGTCCTCCCTGATAGAGCGTGTGCACGCGCTCGATCCGCCGCCGCCCGAATGCGTCGAACTCCCCGTCGGCGTTGTCCAGGATCAGGTTCCGGATGTAGTAGACGAAGAACGGTTCGACCTTCTCCTTGAACTCGCCGACGTCCTTCGAGATCCCGAGCGGCCTCGCCTGTGCCTTCGCGGCGTCGCCGGGATCGACCAACCCGAGCTCCGCCATCCGCTCGAGCACGAGGTTCCGGCGGGCCGTCGCCGCCTCGGGGTGCGCGACCGGGTCGTACGTGCCGGGGGCCCGGATCACGCCTGCGAGCAGGGCCGCCTGCCGGAGCGAGAGATCCCTCGCGGTCGTGTCGAAGTACGTCTCTGCCGCCGTCTGGATCCCGTAGGCGCCGTTCCCGTAGTACGCCTCGTTCATGTAGAGCTCGAGGATGTGGTCCTTGGAGTACTTGCGTTCGACGCGGATCGCGAGCGCCGCCTCCTGGAACTTCCGCGCGAAGGTCTGCTGGGGTGAGTCGATCAGCACGTTCTTCACGAGCTGCTGCGTGAGCGTCGAGCCGCCCTGCTCGATGTCCCCGGCGATCAGGTTGGTGATGGCGGCGCGCATCAGGGACGGGAAGTTGAGCGCGCCGTGCTCGTAGAAGGAGTCGTCCTCGATCGCGACCACCGCCTGCTGGGCGATCGGGGCGATCTTGCCGATCCTGGCGTACCGGCGGTTCTCATCGAGATAGATCTCGGCGAGGACCGTCTTGCCGTCCGCCGCGAAGATCGTGGAGCTCTGCGGCAGGTGGGGGATCCCGGCCCTGCCGACGCCGGCTGCATCCAGGCGTTCGCGGAACGCGTTCACGCCCTCTCCGGCGGCCCCGAAGATCGGAAGCAAGGCGAGGGCCACCACCGCCGCGAACCCGACCAGCACGAGGATCAGGACGAACAGGACGAGCGGCGCGAGCACCAGGCGTGGGCGGAGGTCGGGAATCCGCACCGGCTCCTCGCGGGTCTGGAGCGGCTTGTGAGATCTCGGTCGATGCCGGGGGGGTGCCCGCATGGGGGCCAAAGGATAGCCCGACGGCCCCGGTACGATGGGACCCGCCCATGCGCCGCGTCGCACCGTTCCTCCTGTTCAGCGCCCTGATGTGCATGGTTGCCGGAAGCGCCGGTGCCCAGGACACGCCCTCGGTGCTGGTGGCCAAGGTGGACGGCTCGATCGACCGGACGCTGGCCTCCTACCTCGTCGACTCGATCGAGGAGGCCGAGCGCGAGGGGTCGACGCTCGTGCTCCAGCTCGACAGCGCGGGGACCCTGGACCAGGATCCCGTCGCGCTGGCCGAGCGGATCCACGACGCGAGCGTCCCGGTGATCGTCTGGGTGGGCCCGGCGCCCGCCAAGGCCGCGGGGGCCGCGCTCCTGTTCCTGTACGCGGCGAGCCTCGGCGCCGTCGCCCCGGGGGCGGGCGTCGGCCCGCTCGAACCGCTCGACCTGGCCGGGGACGAACCCGCGATCCCGCTCCGCGAGGTGGAGGCCCTCGCGAGCGGCTGGGTCGAGGAGCGAGGCCGCGAGACCTCCCCGATGTTTCCCGACCGGCCGGTGCCGGCGCGGGCCGCGCTCGACGGCCACGTCGCGAGCGTCGCCACGGTCTCGATCACCGACCTGCTCGACCAGGTGGACGGCCGCACCGTCGGAACGGCCGACGGCGAGGTGACGCTGGAGACCAAGATCGCGACGTCGGAGGCGGAGCAGCCGGTCACGGTGCGCTTCACCGAGCTCGGGCCGCTCGATCGCGTGCTCCACGCCGCGGCGTCTCCGACCTGGATCTACGTCCTGCTCGTGCTGGGGCTCGCGGCGCTGGCCTTCGAGGCCACCCAGCCCGGATTCGGGTTCGCGGGGTTCGGCGGGCTCGGGATGCTCGCGCTCGCCGTGTACGGCCTCACGGTCGTGCCGTTCTCCCCGCTCGGGCTCGGTCTGCTCCTCGCGGGGATCGGCCTGCTCACGCTCGACGTCCGTCTGCGCCGCCTCGGGCCGCTCTCGTTCGTCGGGATGCTCGCGTTCGTCGCGGGGTCGGTGCTGGTCTTCGGGGGCGTCGCCGAAGAGATCGACGTCTCCCCATGGCTGGTCGGGTCGTGCTCGGTCGCTGCGTTCCTCTATTGGGGGTTCGGCCTGACCGTCGCGGTGCAGTCCCGTGACCGGCTCACCTCGACCCAGCGCGGGCTGGTGGGGCTGGTCGGAGAGGCCCGGGGCGAGCTCCGGCCGGACGGCCCGGTCTTCGTGAAGGGGGCGCTGTGGCGGGGTCGGAGTTCCGACGGGCCGATCCCGGCCGGGAGCCGGATCCGCGTCCGCGGGGTGGACGGCCTGATCCTGCG
>DASUMC010000133.1:0-3856 GCA_036277855.1 Actinomycetota bacterium | reverse complement strand
CTGATCGCTCACGCGGCGGCCTCCCGGCAGGAGCGAGGGGTGGACGCCGGCGCGGAGGGCCCCGCGATCGCCGGCGCGGCGCGGGACCAGCGCCATGTGGGCCGCGTACCTCTGGGCGACCCTTAGCGCGACGTCGGCGGCCAGCGGATGCTCGGTGAGGCGTTCGCCCGCCAGCACGACGGCCTCGCCGGCCGCCTCGCGCAGGGCCCCGCTCACCCGGCCCTCGAACGCGTCCCCGGGAGCGTCGCCGTCGTGGATCCGCTCCAGCACGTACGTCTGGTGCTCGGGGAGGCAGAGCGTGTGTTCGGCGACGTCCCACAGGCGCGTCCGGCGCGGGTGGATCACGAACACCGCGGCGCCCCTGCGGGCGGCCTTGCGGATCCGCAGGTTCAGGATCGGCACCTCCTGCTCGGCGTCCAGCCCCGCGACGAGGATCGCCTTCGCGCGCTCCAGGTCGCGGTAGGTCGTGTCGAGCGGGGACGCCGCGGCCAGCTGCTCCGCGCGGCCGCCGTGGAACGTCCGACGGTGGTCAAGGTCGTTGGTCCCGAACGCCACGCGCGCGAGCTTGGCGAGCGCGTACGCGTCTTCGTCCGGGAGGCGGCCACCCGACAGGAACGCCACGCGGCCCTCGCGGGACCACTCGGCGATGTCGGCGAAGACCTCGCCGAACGAGGCCGGTTCGAGCCCGCGGTCGCGGATCAGCGGCGTCGTGACGCGCCCCGGCAGGTCGGAGTGCCGGAACGCGAACCGCCCCTTGTCGCAGGTCCAGGCGTCGTTCACGTCGGCGTTGTCGCGGGCCAGAACGCGCACGACCGACCCTCGGCGCAGGTCCACGCGGATGTTGCACCCGGCGCTGCAGTGCTGGCAGACCGAGTCCGTCGTCGTGAGGTCGAAGGGGCGGGCGACGAAGCGGTAGGGCTCGGCCGTGAGCGCCCCCACGGGACAGATCTGCACCGTGTTGCCGGAGAACGGCGACCGGAAGTCCTCGCCGGCGGCGATCGAGACGCGTTCGCCCGCGCCCCGCGCGAACAGCTCGATGAACCGGTCGCCGCTGATCTCGTCGCAGAAGCGCGTGCAGCGCGCGCATAGGACGCAGCGCTCGCGGTCGAGCGTGACGAGCGGCGAGAGCGCGATCGGCTTCTCGTACGTGCGCTTGGGCTCGATGTACCGGCTCTCGCCGGGACCGAACGCCATCGCCTGGTCCTGCAGCGGGCACTCGCCGCCGCGGTCGCAGATCGGGCAGTCGAGCGGGTGGTTCAGCAGCAGGAACTCGAGGTTCGCGACCTGGGCCCGATGGGCCTCGTCCGACGTGTTCTGGGTCCGCACCACCATGCCCGGCGCGACCTCGCTCGTGCACGAGGTGAACAGCTTGCGCTGCCCCTCGATCTCCACGTAGCACTGGCGGCACGCGCCGATCGGATCCAGGAACGGGTGGTCGCAGAACCGGGGGATCTCGATCCCCAGGTTCTCGGCGGCCCGGATGATCAGCGTCCCCTTCGGGACGATGACCTCCGACCCGTCCACCGTGAGCGTGACGGGCTCGTCCTGCGGTCGTGGGGTGGTCACGTGAGCGCCTCGGTCAGGCCGGCGTCGTTCGCGGTCGCATCGCTCGAGCCCGTCGAGGTCTGGCCGCCCGGCCCGATGCCGGTGAACGGGCAGCGGCGTTCCGCGATGTGGGCCTCGTACTCGTCGCGGAAGTATTTCAGGGTCGACTGGAACGGGCTCACCGCGCCGTCCGCGAGCGCGCAGAAGGCCTTGAACAGGATGTTCTCGCCCAGCTCGTCCAGGAGGGGGAGGTCCTCGGACCGTCCGTACCCTTGCTCGATGCGGCCAAGCACCCGGCTCACCCACCACGTGCCCTCGCGGCACGGCGTGCACTTGCCGCACGACTCGTGAGCGTAGAACTGCACGAGCCGGCGAGCCGCCTCCACGATGCAGTCGGTCTCGTCCATCACCATGATCGCGCCGGTCCCCAGGAGCGAGCCGGCGGCCGTGATCGACTCGAAGTCCAGCCCGACGTCGAGGTGCTCCTCGGTCAGCATCGGGGTCGAGGAACCGCCGGGCGTCCACGCCTTGAGCCGCCGCCCGCCGAGCACGCCGCCGGCGTGGTCCTCCAGCAGCGTCCGCAGCGGCGTCCCGAGCGGCAGCTCGTAGTTGCCGGGCCGCTCCACCTTGCCCGACACGCTGAAGATCTTCGTGCCGGGCGACTTCTCCGTGCCGATCCTCGCGAACCACTCGGGGCCCCGCGTGAGGATCGACGGGACGGTCGCGAGCGTCTCGACGTTGTTGATCAGGGTGGGCGACGCGTACAGACCCTCGACGGCGGGGAAGGGGGGGCGCAGCCGCGGCTGCCCCCGGTACCCCTCGAGCGAGGACAGCAGCGCGGTCTCCTCGCCGCAGATGTACGCGCCGGCGCCGCGATGCAGCACGACCTCGAGTGCGAACCCCGAGCCGAGCACCGACGCGCCGAAGACCTCCTTCGCGTAGGCCTCACGGATCGCCGCATCGAGGATCTCGCCGGGCCACAGGAACTCGCCTCGGCAGTACACGAAGGCGAGGTGGCTCCGGACGGCGTACGCCGCGATCGCCATCCCCTCGAGGAACCGGTGTGGCTCGCGCTCGATGATCTCGCGGTTGTTGAACGTGCCGGGCTCGGACTCGTCGAAGTTCGCGACCACGTACGTCGGCTTGCCCGTGTCCTGCGGCACGAACGACCACTTGACGCCGGTCGGGAACCCGGCGCCCCCCCGGCCGCGCAGCCCGGACGTCTTGACCAGGTCGATCACCTCGTCCGGGGTCATCGCGAGTGCGGCGCGGAGCCCCTCGTACCCGCCGGCCGCGAGGTAGCCGTCGATCCCGACCACGTTGGGGTCGTCCCAGTTCGCCGTGACGATCCTGGTCGTCGGGGTCTCGTTCACGTGGTCTCCTCGGCCCCGGCCAGGATCCGGGACGCCTCGCGGAAGTCCTTGGGCGCGCGCCCGCGTGACGGGGTCGGGACCTCGCCGGCGCGAAGCGCCTCGACGAGCTCGACGACCCGCTCGGGCGTAAGGCGGTCGTGGTTCGCGAAATCGACCTGGACCACGGGGGCCGCGTCGCACGCCCCGAGGCACTCCTCCTCGTGGACCGTGAACTCGCCGTCGGGAGACGTGTCCTCGCCCTGCTCGACCCCCGCCGCGTCGTGGGCGGCCTCGAACACCTCGTTCGCGCCCCGCAGCGCGCAGGACAGGTTCGTGCACACCGAGACCACGTGCGTCCCGGTCGGGCGCAGCCGGAGCATCGTGTAGAAGGACGCCACCGCCTCGACCTCCGCGGTCGTGATCCCGAGGAGCTCGCCCACCTCTCGGAGCCCGTCCCGCGTGAGCCGACCCTCCACCGACTGCATCAGGTACAGGAGCGGGAGCAGGGCCGAACGCTCGCGGCCGGCGGGATACCTCGCAATGATCGCCTCCGCGGTCTCGCGCCCGCCGTCCGAGAGCACCGCCATCAGCGGTCGACCCCGCCCAGCACCGGGTCGATGCTCGCGATCACCGCGATCACGTCGGCGACCAACCCGCCCTCGACCATCTGCGGCGTCGCCTGGAGGTTGACGAACGAGGGGTCGCGCATCTTCACGCGGTACGGACGGTTGCCGCCGTCGGACACGACGTAGAAGCCGAGCTCCCCCCGGGGGGACTCCACCGGGACGTACACCTCGCCGGAGGGGACGGAGACCCCTTCCGTCACCATCTTGAAGTGATGGATCAGGGCCTCCATCGACTCCTCCATGATGTGCGTGATGTAGCGGGGCGAGTTCCCGATGCCGTCGGGTCCGACCTCGAGCTGCGCCGGCCAGCGCACCTTCGGGTCCTCGACCATC
>DASUMC010000132.1:0-17255 GCA_036277855.1 Actinomycetota bacterium | reverse complement strand
GTCTTCGTCCACTTCTCCGCGATCGAAGGCGAGGGGTACAAGTCCCTCACGGAGGGCCAGGCGGTCGAGTTCGACGTCGTCGACGGCCCGAAAGGCAAGCAGGCGGCCAACGTCCGATCCGTCTGACCGAGCTCGGCCGGGATCTGCCCCGAGCGTCGACAGCCTCCCCGAGCGGCACCTATACTCTGCGGGTTCTGTTCACCGTGTTCGGCTGGCACCGGCGAACGGCCGGTGCCTTCTCATCGCTAGGGAGGTGATGCGGGGTCTCGGCTGATCCGCGCATTAACGACCGCATCCGCTCGGCGCAGGTGCGCCTGGTAGGTGCAGACGGATCGCAGATCGGGATCGTTTCGACCCAGGACGCGCTCCGTCGGGCACAGGATCTGGATCTCGATCTCGTGGAGGTGGCGCCGCAGGCGAACCCTCCCGTCGCCAGGATCATGGACTACGGGAAGTTCAAGTACGAGCGCGACATCCGGCAGAAGGAAGCCCGCAAGAAACAGGCCCGGATCGAGGTCAAGGAGATCAAGTTCCGTCCGAAGATCGATCCGCACGACTACGCAACCAAGAAAGGCCACGTCGAGCGGTTCCTCCGGACGGGCGCGCGGGTCAAGGTGACCATCATGTTCCGGGGGCGCGAGATGGCCCGCACCGAGCTCGGGCGCAAGATCTTGGACCGGCTGGTCGCGGACCTCGCGGATCAAGCGGTCGTCGAGGCCCATCCCAAGCAGGACGGGCGGAACATGGTGATGGTCCTCGCGCCGTCGAAGAGGCCCCCCGAACCGAAGAGCACCGAGCCGAGGGACCGGCGGGAGCCGGAGGCGGCCGTTCCCCGGGCCGCGGCCCAGCCCGTCCCGGAGCAGGTGCCGGACGAGGTGGTCGCGGCCCCGGCGGAGGCCCCCCCGGAGACGTAACGGGGGCGTACTGAGGAGTCGCGGGCGACACACGTTCGACCAGAGGAAAGAAGAGCGATGCCCAAACAGAAGACGCACCGAGCGACGGCCAAGCGGTTCCGCATCACGCGGACCGGCAAGGTGCTCCATCGCAAGGCGACCGGCAACCATTTCCTTCGCAAGAAGAGTGGGAGCCGCCGACGCCGCGTGGAGGGCATGACCCAGGTCACGGCCGAGCGCACCAACATCCGTCGGCTCCTCGGGAAGTAGGCGAGATGGCACGGGTCAAACGATCGGTCCACGCGAAGAAGAAGCGCCGTGAGGTGCTCCGCAAGGCCAAGGGGTACTTCGGGTCGCGATCGAAGCGCTACCGCGTGGCCAAGGAGCAGCTCCTCCACTCGGGACAGTACGCGTACCGCGACCGACGAGACCGCAAGGCGCAGTTCCGCCGCCTGTGGATCGCCCGGATCGGGGCCGGGGCTCGCCAGCACGGTCTGTCCTACTCGAGGTTCGTGCACGGCCTGAGCAAGGCCGGGATCGAGGTCGACCGCAAGATGCTCGCCGACATGGCCGTGCACGATCCGGCCGCGTTCGGCCAGCTCGTCGAGGCGGCCAAGGACGCTCTCGCGGCCTAGCCCCAAAGGCCGGGAGGGAGGCCGGGAGGGCGCGTGATCACCTCCGTCCGGAACCCGAAGGTCGCCGCGGCCCTCAAGCTCCACAAGCGGGCGTACCGCGAGCGCGAACGCGCGTTCCTCGTCGAGGGCGTGCAGGCACTGGGGGAGGCGCTCTCGATGCCGCGCCGGGGGATCTCGACCCTGTTCCACACGGAGCCCTCGCATCCCCTGGTCGAACGCGCGCGCGCCAAGGGCGTCGCCGCGGCGCACGTGAGCGATGACGTGATGGCCCGCCTCGCCGGCACGGTCACCCCGCAGGGGTTCGTCGGGGTCGCGGGGTTCCTCGATGTCGCGTTCGACGACCTGCCCGCCGAGCCGGTCGGGGTGGCGCTGCTGCACGAGGTCCGAGATCCGGGGAACGCCGGGACGGTGCTCCGATCCGCCGACGCCGTCGGTGCCGACGCGGTGGTCTTCTCCTCGTCCTCGGTCGATGTGTACAACGCGAAGACCGTGCGGGCGTCGGCAGGCTCGCTGTTCCACCTGCCGGTCGTGCGTGGCCCCGAAACGGCGTCGGCGATCGACGCGCTGCGGGCGCGGGGGATGCGGATCCTCGCGATGGACGCCGACGGCGAGGGCGATCTCTACGAGCAGGACCTGTCCGATCCCGTCGCGTTCGTGTTCGGCAACGAGGCGTGGGGTCTGCCCAGGGAGATCGCGGCCCTGACCGACGCGACCGTGCGGGTGCCGATCAAGGGTCGGGCCGAATCCCTGAACCTCGCCGCCGCCGCCACGGTCTGCCTGTTCGAATGGGAGCGCCAGCGTCGCGAGGGCAGGCGGGCGGTGCTCGAGACGATCATCGCGGCCGCGGCTCACGACATCCGCTCGCCACTCACCGCGTTGAAGGGGATCGGGCACGCCCTCGCCACTCGATGGGAGCAGATGACGCCCCAGGACCGCGAGTTGATGCTGCGGGGGATCCAGTTCGACACCGATCGCCTGAACGCGATCCTTCGTCAGCTCGTGGACGCCGCCCGGGTCGCGGCCGGTGCGCTCGACCTGTTCCCGCAACGGACGGCCGTCCCGCGCGTGGTCGAGGAGATCGCGACGTCCCTGGCCCGCGACCCCGATCACGTCCGCGTCGAGTGGGCGGGGAGCGACGAGCTGAACGTGTTCGTCGACCCCGAACGCCTCCGGCTCGTGCTCGAGGCGTTCGTCGAGTCCCTCGTCTGGTGGGCGCGCGAGGGTCCGGTGCGCGTCGACGGACGCATACGCGACGGCTGGCTGTCGGTCGAGGCTCGCCGCGCCGAGACCGAGCTCACGCAGGAGCAGGCGGAGCGTCTGTTCCGTCCGCGCGCCCCCGGGACCGGTGCCGGAAGCAAGATCGGGCTGTTCGTGGCGCTCGGCGTGGCCGAGGCCCAGGGGGGCAGCGTGTCGGCCCGCGTCACCGACGATACGATCGCCTTCACGCTGGACCTCCCCGTCCCGTCCGAGCCGGACGCCTGACGCCGACCGCGGGCGCGCGGCGTCGCGGAAGGGCCGGAAAAGCCCCTTGCTAGACTCGCCGCACCATGGACCCGACTGAGGCCGCGGGCATCCTCGAGCAAGAGCTCGAGCGCGGGCGAGCGCTGATCGACGCCGCGCGCACTGTCGAGGAGCTCGACGAGGCGAAGACGGCGGTCCTGGGGCGCAAGGCCCCGATCGCGAGCGTGCAGAGCTCGCTCGGATCGCTGCCCGCCGAGGCCCGTCGCGATCTCGGCCGGCGGACCAACGAGGCCTTCGCGGAGCTGCGGTCCGAACTCGACGCTCGCCGAGCCGAGCTCGAGGAGGGCGCCGAGGACGAGCTGCTCCGGGCCGACGCGGTCGACGCCACCCTGCCCGGCCGGCGCCCGCGTCCGAGCTCGCTGCATCCGCTCAGCCTCGTGCAGGACCGGATCGTCGAGATCTTCACCCGGATGGGGTACCGGGTGGCCGTCGGCCCCGAGATCGAAGACGAGTGGCACAACTTCGAGGCGCTCAACATCCCACCCGACCATCCCGCGAGGACGATGAAGGACTCCCTGTACGTCGACGCGGACGGGCTCCTGCTCCGCACCGAGACCAGCTCGGTCCAGATCCGGACGATGGAGACGCAGGAGCCGCCGATCTCGGTGATCGTCCCGGGGCGCACCTACCGGCGCGAGGCCGTCGACGCGACGCACCTGTCGGTCTTCCATCAGGTCGAGGGGCTCGTGGTCGATGAGGGGATCTCGTTCGCGGACCTCCGCGGGACGCTGGAGGCCTTCGCCCGCGAGATGTTCGGCGAGGACGTGCGGGTGCGACTCACGCCCGACTACTTCCCGTTCGTCGAGCCCGGCTGCCAGGCGGCGGTGTCGTGCTTCGTCTGCGGCGGGGTCGGATGCCGGGTCTGCGGGAACGGGTGGCTCGAGCTGCTCGGCGCCGGGATGGTCCACCCCAAGGTGCTCGAGAACTGCGGGATCGACTCCGAGCGGCATACGGGGTTCGCCTTCGGCATGGGGATCGAGCGCGTCGCGATGGTCAAGTACGGCGTCAACGACATGCGGCTGTTCGTCGAGGGTGACGTCCGCTTCCTGGAACGGTTCGAGGGCGCGGCGTGAAGGTCGTCCTGTCCTGGCTCCGCGAGCTGTGTCCGACCGAACGGTCCGCCGAGGACCTCGCCGAGCTGCTGACCCGCAAGGGCGCCGAGGTCGAGGCGATCGAGTACCCCTGGGAGCGCGTCTCCGGTGTGGTGGTCGCCAGGGTCCTCGAGGTCCGGGATCACCCGAACAGCGACACCCTGTGTCTCGCCCGCGTGCAGACCGGTTCGGGTGAGCTCGAGGTGGTCGTCGGGGTCCGGAACATGGCTCCCGGTGACCTCGTGCCGTTGGCACCGCCCGGCGCGAGCGTACTCACGCTCGCACAGCCCCTGGAGGCACGCGAGATCCGCGGCGTCGTCTCCCACGGCATGCTGTGTGCCCCCGACGAGCTCGGCATCTCGGCGTCGCACGAGGGGATCCTCGTGCTGCCGGGCGACCTCGAGCCGGGTACGGACGTCGCGGAGGCGTTCGGGCTGACCGACGCGGTCCTCGACATCGAGGTCACGCCGAACCGCCCCGACTTCCTCTCGGTGCTGGGGATCGCCCGAGAGGTGGCGGCCGCGACGGGCTCACCGCTCTCGCCCCCCGACACGCGGGTCGAGGAGGACGCGGAGCCCGCGGAGGGCGTCGCGACGCTGGAGGTCGCGGATCTCGAACGCTGCCCGCGATACCTCGCCAGGATCGTCCGCGACGTCGTGCACGTGCCGTCCCCGATCTCGATCCAGGCGCGCCTGTTCGCCTCCGGGATGCGCCCGATCTCCGCGGTGGTGGACGCGACGAACTACGCGATGCTCGAGATCGGGCAGCCGCTCCACCCGTTCGACCTCGCGCTCCTGAAGGGTCCCGGCATCGTGGTCCGCCGCGCCGAGCCCGGCGAGGCGCTCGTCACGCTCGACGGGATCGAGCGGGCGTTCACCGACGACGACCTGCTGATCTGCGACGCCGAGCGCCCGGTCGCGGTGGCCGGCGTCATGGGCGGCGAGCTCGCCGAGGTCTCCGAGCAGACGAGTGACGTGCTGCTCGAGGCGGCGTGGTTCGAACGGGGAGGCGTCCAACGGACGCGGCGGCGGATCGGCCTGTCGACGGAGGCGTCCATGAGGTTCGAGCGTGGCGTCGATCCCGAGGCCGCGCGAACCGGGGCCGACCGGGCCTGCCGGTTGATGTCGGAGTGGTGCGGTGGGCGGGTGCTCCGCGGCGTCGTCGAGGTGGGTGGCCCCCCGCCGCGGCGCCGGATCGAGCTGCGGGCGCCTCGGGCGTCGGCGCTGATCGGGTACCCGGTGACGAGCGAGGACGCCGAGGAGGTGTTCGAGCGGCTGGGGATCGAGACCGAGACCATCGACGCAGACACGCTCGGGGTACAGGTCCCGGGGTACCGCGTCGACCTCGAGCGCGAGGTGGACCTGATCGAGGAGGTCGTGCGTGTGCAGGGGTACGAGCGGGTCGGCTCCACGCTGCCGCCGATCGCGCGGCCCGGCGGGTTGCCAGCCGCGTACGGGTTCCGGGCCCGTGTCCGCGACGCGCTGCGACGGGCCGGCCTCCGCGAGGTTCGGCAGATCCCCTTCGTCTCCGAGGCCGACCTCCGGATGGTGGGGGACGAGGACGCGATACGGGTCACCAACCCGCTCCAGGCGGACGACGGGTGGCTTCGGACGCGTCTGACCCCCGGGGTGCTGAAGGTCGTCCGGCACAACGCCCATCGCCACGTCCGATCGGTCGCCGTCTTCGAGGTCGACACGGTCTTCCGGATGCGCGACGGGCGGCCCGAGGAACGCCCGAAGGCCGCGTTCGCGCTCAACGGGAACGCCGACCCGGGGTGGGCGACCGACGACCGCCCGTTCGACGTGTTCGACGCCAAGGGCATCGTTGAGGCAGTGATGGCCGAGCTCGGGATCGCGTGGACCCTCGGGGACCCGGTCGGCCGCCCGTTCCACCCCGGCAGGTCGGGCGCGATCATGGTCGGCGAGGAGCGGATCGGCGTCCTCGGCGAGATCCACCCCCGCGTCGCCGATCGGTTCGACCTCACCGGGCGCGTCGCCGTGGCCGAGCTCGAGGTCGAGGCCCTGATGCGCCTCGCGCGGCCGGTCTCGGGTGTTGAGAACGTGCCGCGCTTCCCGCCGGTCCGACGCGACCTGGCCTTCATCGTCGACGCGTCGATCCCGGCCGGACGCGTCCGTTCGGCGCTCGAGGACGCGGCGGGCGAGATCCTCGGCTCGGTCCTCCTGTTCGACGTGTTCGATGGCCCGCCGCTGCCCGAGGGGACGAAGAGCCTCGCCTACTCGGTGGATTTCCGCGCCCCAGACAGGACGTTGACCGATGAGGAGGCCGACGACGCGGTGGGGGCGATCGTCGAACGGCTCTCGCGCGACGTCGGCGCCCGGCTCCGGTCGGGCTGAACCCGCCGGGCCCGCTCCGGATCGCGTCCGGCGTCGCTCGCGGGGCGGGGTGAGCGAGCGGCGGGTCGGACCCGCGGACTAGACTCGGACCATGGAGCGCGACCTGCTGTCGATCGACGATCTCTCGCCGAGGGAGCTCGGTCAGCTGCTCGAGCTGTCCGCCAAGGTCAAGGCCCAGCCGGGCGACTACGCGGATCGCCTCGCCGGGCGTTCGGTCGCGATGATCTTCGAGAAACCCTCGACCCGCACCCGGGTCTCCTTCGAGATCGCGGTCGCCTCGACCGGCGGCCATCCGGTGGCGCTGTCCTCCGCCGACCTGCAGCTCGGGCGGGGCGAGACGATCGAGGACACCGGGCGGGTCCTGTCGAGGTACGTCCAGGCGATCGTGCTGCGGACGTTCGAACAGGAACGGCTGGAGGTGCTCGCCTCGGCGGCCTCGGTCCCGGTGGTGAACGCCCTGTCGGATTTCGAGCACCCGTGCCAGTGCCTGGCCGATCTGCTCACGATCCGGGAGGTCAAGGGGGAGCTCGCCGGCACGATCGTCACGTACCTGGGCGACGGCAACAACGTGACCCACTCGTTGCTGTTCGGTTGCGCCAAGGCGGGGATACACGTGCGGGCCGGGACGCCGCCCGGGTTCGAGCCGATCCCGCAGGTCGTGCAGCGCGCATCCGATATCGCCGCGGAGACCGGCGGGAGCGTGACCATCACGCACGACCCCATCGAGGCGTCGCGCGGCGCGGACGTCCTGTACACCGACGTCTGGGCGAGCATGGGCCAGGAGGCCGAGTCCGACGAGCGCGCCCTCGTCTTCCCGGCGTACGCCCTGGACGCGGAGAAGGTGGCCGTCGCCGCCCCGGACGTCACCGTGATGCACTGCCTGCCGGCCCACCGGGGGCAGGAGATCGCCCCGGACGTGATCGACGGCCCGCATTCGGTCGTCTGGGACCAGGCCGAGAACCGGATGCACGCGCAGAAGGCGCTCCTGCTGTGGCTCCTCGGTCTCGCCTGAGCCCGATCCCGGAGGACCCGACGTGGCGCGCCTGAACGAGACCGTCGAGGCCGCGCTGATCGAATACGCCGATCTCCTGTCGATCCTGACCGACGACCCGTACAAGCCGCGCTCGTACGAGAAGGCCGCTCGGGCGGTCGGTGGCTATCCCGACGACCTGGCCGGGATGGACCCGAAGGAGATCCTCAAGATCCCGAGCGTGGGCAAGTCGATCGGCGAGAAGATCGACGAGCTCGTCCGGACGGGCTCGTTCGAGGCGCTCGAGGAGCTGCGCGCGCAGATCCCGCCGGGGGTTCGCGAGATGACCGCGATCCCGGGCCTCGGGCCGAAGAAGGCGATCCTGCTCTACCGCGACCTCGGGATCGCGGACGTCGAGCAGCTCGCCCAGGCGGTGGAGCAGGGGCGCCTGGCCGACGTCAAGGGATTCGGCGCCAAGACCGAGGAGAACATCCGCCGCGGTATCGAGCGCATGAGCCAGTCGACGGGTCGGGTGCTCGTGTCCGACGCCATGGATCTCGCGGACCAGTTCATCCAGCGGCTCGGGTCCCGCAAGGACGTGCGCCGGATCGAGTTCGCGGGCTCGCTCAGGCGGATGGCCGAGACCATCGGAGACCTCGACCTCCTCGTCGCGAGCGACGACGTGACCGGGGTGATGGAGGCGTTCACGTCGCACGGGATGACCGAACGCGTCCTCGCACGGGGTGAAACGAAGTCGTCGATCCTGACGCGCAAGGGGCTGCAGGTCGACCTCCGCGTCGTCCCGCTCGAGGCGTGGGGCGCGGCGATGATCTATTTCACCGGCTCGAAGGCCCACAACATCCGGATCCGCGAGATGGCCGTCCGCAAGGGGCTCAAGCTCAACGAGTACGGCCTGTACCGCGCGAAGTCGGGCAAGCTCATCGTCGCGGAGACCGAGGAGGAGGTCTACGAGAAGCTCTCGCTCCCGTGGATCCCCCCGACGCTCCGCGAGGATCGCGGCGAGGTCGAGGCTGCGCTGGAGGGAACGATCCCCGACGTGCTCGTGCGCACGCAGCTGCGGGGTGACCTGCACACGCACACCAACCTCACGGACGGCCTGGCCTCGCTCGAGCAGATGCTCGCGGCGGCCTCCGAGCTGAGGTACGCGTACTACGCCGTGACGGACCACGCGCCGAACCTGTTCATGCAGCGGATGACGGACCAGAAGATGCTCGCTCAGCGAAAGCGGCTCCGGGCGCTGCAGTCCGCGTACCCGAAGATGACCCTGCTGCACGGCACCGAGCTCAACATCGACGCCGAGGGCAACGTGGACTGGGACGCCGACTTCCTCGAGGGGTTCGACATCTGCGTCGCGTCGGTGCACTCGCTCTTCAACCAGCCGAAGGACGAGATGACCCGGCGGATCGTCCGGGCGATGGAGAACCCCAACGTGCACGTGATCGGTCACCCCACCGGCCGAATCATCAACAAGCGCCAGCCGGTCGAGGTCGACCTCGAGGAGGTGTTCAAGGCCGCCGCGCGCACGGGGACGGCACTCGAGGTGAACGGCTATCCGGATCGGCTCGATCTGCGGGACGAGCACATCCTGTGGGCGCGGCGCCACGGCGTGAAGTTCTCGGTCGACACCGACTCACATGCCACCACCCACCTGGCGCACATGCGGTACGGCGTGGCGACCGCGCAGCGCGGGTGGCTCACCAAGCACGATGTGATCAACGCGTGGCCGCTCTCGAAGCTCAAGGCGTTCCTGCGGAAGGGCCGGTGAGACGCACACCGAACGGCGCGGCGGGGTTCGGCCGCCGGCTGCCTCGCTCGTTCTTCGCACGACCGTCGACCGTCGTCGCCCCCGAGCTGCTCGGCCGCATCCTGGTGAGGATCCGGCCCGACGGCACCCGGCTCGCCGGCCGGCTCGTCGAGGTCGAGGCGTATGACCAGGGTGACCCGGCCAGCCATTCCTTCCGCGGTCGTCCCACGCCCAGGACCGAGGTGATGTTCGGGCCTCCGGGGCGGCTGTACGTGTACTTCACCTACGGCCAGCATTTCTGCTGCAACGTCGTGACGGATCGGCAGGGGTACGGGAGCGCGGTCCTGCTCCGGGCCGCCGAGCCGCTCGACGGGTTCGAGACGATGGCGGCGAACCGAGGGACGAACGCGGTCCGGCTCCTGTGTTCGGGCCCGGCGCGGCTGACCCAGGCGCTCGAGATCGATCGCGCCGACAACGGGACGGACCTGGCGAAGGATCCCTCGTTGTTCCTGCTCGCCGGCTCTCCGCTCGGCCCGCGCGCGACCGGCCGAAGCACCCGGGTGGGCGTCAACGTGGGGATCGAGCACCGGTGGCGCTTCTTCGAACGAGCGAGTGTGTTCGTCTCGCCGGGCAGGCCGTCCGCCCCTCACGTCGACGGGACGGAGCAGGCTACGGGTTCACGAGGATCGTGACGGTCGACCCCCGCTCCCCCTGGCCGCCGGCGTGGGGCGACTGCGACCAGACGACCCCCGGCCGGTCGTTGCACGTGGTGTCGCCCGGGTCGCACTCGGCGTAGGACACCGACGCGACGAACCCCGCTTGCCGGATCGCCGCCTCCGCGGCACCCCGCTGCATGCCGACCACGTTCGGCACCCGGGCGAGGTCGGGTGCCGGGGACGGTTCGGGCGCGCCCGTGGCCACGGTGATCGTCACCGTCCCGCCCTGGATCAGCTGCGAGCCGCCCCCGGGATACTGCGCGACCACGGTGCCCGGCTGTAGGTCCGACCGCGCGAGCACCGTCGCGTAGGTGAACCCGGCGTCGTGCAGCGCCGAGATCGCCGCCTGGCGCTCGAGGCCTATCACCGACGGCACCACCAGCAACTGATACGAGGACGGCTCGGTGCACACCTCGAGCGTCGGCTCGGCGCCGGCCGGGAACTGGAGCACATCGACATCCTCGGGCGGCGTGTACGGGTTCGCGAGACACCCCTGGGTCGTGTCGACACGCAGCGTCACGTAGTTGGCGTTCGGCGCCGTGCCGAACTCCTTCACGGGCAGCCCCCGGGTCGCCGCGACCATGAACGCACGCCAGATCGAGGCCGGCCACGTCCCCCCGTAGACGGTCGAGATCCGCACGTTGCCGCAGCACATCGGGATCTGCCCCTGGGGGAAACCCACCCAGACCGCGGTGGCCATCTGGGGGATCGCGCCGACGAACCACGCGTCGCTCGCGTTCTGCGCGGTACCGGTCTTGCCGAACTGCGGCCGCCCGATGTTCGCACCCACGCCCGTGCCCGAGCTGACCACGCCCTTCAGGATGTCGACCGCCTCGGCCGCGATCGCGGGCTCGACGGCCTCCGAGACCCGCGGGCGAGCCTGGTAGAGCACCTCCCCGTCGGACGTGGTCACCGAGATCACGGGCGTGGGCTGCGCGTGCTGGCCGACGTCCGCGAGCGTGCCGAACGCCGAGGCCATCTCCAGTGTGCTCACCTCGTTCACGCCCAGGACGGCGGCGGGCACGGCCGCGAGCGGGCCGTTCGGCTCGGTGGTGCGGGGGCAGCACCGGATGCCCATCCGCATGGCGGCCTCGACGAGCGCGGCGGCGCCCGCGTAGGGATCGCCGTCACCGATCACCGAGAGCAGGTTCGCGTAGGCGACGTTGACCGAGTTCACCGTGGCGCTCTCCAGCGAGATCGTCCCGTAGCCGCTGCCTTCGGCGTTCTGCGGGTCCCAGTACGTCCCGTCCTGCAGCAGGATGTGCGCGGTGGAGCCGTTGAGCGGCTGCGTCCTGGGGATCCCGTGCTCGAGGGCCGCGACGAGCGCGAACGGCTTGAAGGCGGACCCGGCCTGTCGGCCGGTGACACCGCCGGTCGCGAGGTTGATCCGCGCGAACTCGTCGTCCTCGTTCCAGTAGTCGCGGCCGCCGACCATCGCCCGCACGTACCCCGTCCGGGGGTCGATCGCCGTCAACGCACCGTACGGGTCGCCCGGTTCGGTCAGCACCGACCCGATCGCCCGCTCGGCGGCGTGTTGCAGGCGCAGGTCGACCGTGGTGACGATCTTCAGGCCGCCCTCGAACAACAGGTCGTAGCGATCCTGGGGCGTCTCGCCGAAGTGCGGGTTCGACAGGAACCACTCCTTCACGTAGTCGACGAACCAGGGCGCGGCGTAGTGCGTCTCGTCCTCGGGGGTGAGATCGAGGGTGATCGGCGAGCCGCTCGCTTTCTCGAACTCGGCCTCGTCGATCATGTCGAGACCGAGCATCAGCGTCAGCACGTGGTTGCGGCGACGCTCGGACCGTCCCGGGTGACGGACGGGGTCGTAGTCGACCGGGGCGGCGATCAGACCGGCGAGCGTGGCCGCCTGCGACAGGGTGAGCTCGAGCGGCTCGACGCCGAAGTAGGTTTCGGACGCGGCCAGGATCCCGTACGCGCCGTTGCCGAAGTACACGGTGTTGAGGTACCGGGTCAGGATCCGGTCCTTGCTCAGCCGCTGCTCGAGCTGCCACGCGAGGTACGCCTCGCGGATCTTGCGCCCGACCGTCTGCTCGTCCCCGACGTAGAGCTTCTTCACGAGCTGCTGGGTGATCGTCGAGCCGCCCTCGACGACCTCCCCCGTGGTGGCGTCGACGTACGCGGCTCGCAGCAGCGCCCGCGCGTCCACGCCCGCATGATCGTAGAAGCGCTGGTCCTCGATCGCGATCACCGCGTCGCGCACCACGTCGGGGATCTTCCTGGAGCGGACGACCACGCGGTTCTCGCCCGCGTGGAGAGCGGTGATCAACGCCCCGTCGGCCGAGTAGATGAAGGAGGTCTCCGGGAGAGCGTCCGCGTTCTCGCGCGCCTCGTGCAGGGACTGGAGGTCGCACGCGGATGCGGCGAGGGCGAACACGAACACGCCGACCACGAGGGTCCGCGAGCGAGGGGCCATGGTCCCACCATCTTGCCACGGGTGGAAGGGTCCCACTGCTAGCCTTCGCGCCATGGGACCGGAAGACCTGCCGAGCCTGCTCGCCGGTTCCGCCGAGGTCGTGCCGGCGGAGGAGCTCGAGCGCAAGCTGAGCCTCGGCCGGCCACTGCGCGTGAAGCTCGGACTGGATCCGACCGCGCCCGTCGTCACGCTCGGATGGGCCGTGGTGCTCCACAAGCTGCGGCAGTTCCAGGAGGCGGGGCACACGGCCGTCCTGATCGTGGGGGACTTCACCGCGCAGGTCGGCGACCCCTCGGGGAAGACCGAGACACGGCCGCGCCTGTCCGAGGAGGAGGTGCGTGGCTACGCCGAGCGGCTGCTCGATCAGTTCTGGAAGATCCTGGATCCCGCGCGCACCGAGGTCCGGTACAACGCTGAGTGGCTCGAGCCGATGGGTATGGAGGCGATCCTGCGCCTCACGGCCTCGACCACCGTCGCGCGGATGCTCGAGCGCGACGACTTCGCCAAGCGCTACGCGGAGGGCAAGCCGATCTCGATCATGGAGTTCCTGTACCCGTTGCTCCAGGGGATGGACTCGGTCGCGGTCGAGGCGGATGTCGAGCTCGGCGGGAGGGACCAGACGTTCAACCTGCTCGTCGGTCGGGATCTGCAGCGTACGTACGGGCAGGAACCGCAGGTGGCGCTCACCACGCCCTTGCTCGTCGGCACCGACGGCGTGCAGAAGATGTCCCAGTCCCTCGGCAACTACATAGGGATCACGGATCCGCCGGACGAGATGTTCGGCAAGCTCGCGCGGGTGCTCGACAGGCTGATCGGCGAGTACCGGCTCCTCACGCTCGACTTCTTCCGAGATCCCCCCGAGGCGGAACGGGTCGAGAACGGGCTCGCCGACGGATCGCTCGAGCCGTGGGCGGAGAAGCGACGGCTCGCCCGCGAGATCGTCGACCTGTACCACGGGGACGGCGCGGGCGCGGCCGCCGAGGCGCGGTTCGACCGCGTCCACCGCGAGCACGAGCTCCCCGAGGAGATCCCGGAGGTCGCGATCCCCCCGGACGTGATCGTGGAGGGGAGCGTCTACCTCCCCGCGCTCCTCGCGCTCCTCGGCCTCGCCGATTCGAACTCCCACGCCCGGAGGCTGATCGAGCAGGGTGGGGTCCGTCTCGGAGGGGAGCCGGTGAGTGGCGATGCACTCGAGCTCCCCGTGGCCGAGCTCCGTGGCCGCGTGCTCCAGGTGGGCCGGCGAGGCTTCGCGCGGCTCGGGTAGCCCGAGGGGCGGGCTCGGCGCCCGCCCCTCGCGCGTGATCTGCTCGTCTACGGTTCGTCGGTCAGGTTCGACCAGAGCGCCGACTGGCCGATGAGCGCCCACTCCCGTTCGGCGTCGCCGCGTGAGAACGGGTTGGTGGCCAGACCCAGATACCGGCTGTCGAGGGTCGTCGTTCCATGAACGATCGCTGGAGCGTTCGCGACCGCTGGGTCCCGATCCCTCCACAATCCGGCCAGGAACAGGTCGTCCGTGCTGTTCAAGTATCGTCCGTCGACCGTGGCGTCCGCCGGCACGGCGGAGAAGAAAGTGATGTTCGACGGGAGGTATAGCGAGTCCTGAAGGGGGTAGCCCGCGGTCAGCGGCCCCAGGCGCCCGTCGTTCGCCCAGATCGCGATCCCGCCTCCCGCCGCATCCGATCCCTGTGTGAGGGGCGACGTGACGAGACCAGCATCGTTCAGGAACGCGAAGTTGTTCGCCGACTGGCTGGTCGCGATGTAGCCGCCCCCTCGGGCGAAGAACGCGCTCAATCGATCTCGTGCGACGTCGCTCTGCGGCTCGGACGGGTATGCCTGTCCGACGTTATAGATGACGTCGTAGCCGAGTAGTGGATCCGTCGCCGCGTTCAGAAGCGAGCTCGACGTCACGATCTGCACGTCGGGCCCGAAGATCTGCTCCAGTGACCACAGCGTGTCGTTGCGGCCGCTCCCTCCGGCCAGCATCGCGACCTTGGGTGCCTCGTCGAGTTGTGTCGTGTCGTCGGGCTTGTCCGCGTTCAGGACGCGCTCGAAGAAGACACCGGAGGCGAGGCCCGCGGCGGCGAGCGGCGTTGCATCGGCGGCGCTGAACAGGAGCGAGCCGGCCGGCATCGGACCCGCGGAGTCACTCGTGAAGGGCTCCTCGGCCACCTCGCCGTCCACGCCTGAGCGGAGCAGGTCCAGGATCGCACGGACCTCGGAAGCACCCCTCAGCGTGAGCGCGTACCAGTCCGCCGGGCCGTCCACTACCCCGCCTTCGAGTGCGTTCGGGGCGGAGATCGGCGTGGTGCTGGGCGCGAGCCCGGGACCGTCGGGGATCTCCACCACGTCGGCCCCCCAGAGCAGCCCGTGGCTCCACGCACCTGGTGGTGCGTACAGCTGTGTGATCCGTTCCGAGACGTCCTGTCCGGCGCTGAGTGTCGTGTAGGCCAACCCCCTGAACGCTTGATCCATCCACACGACGTACGAGTCTGCCGGGAACGTCTGTCCGTTCCAGGTGAACGCTTCCGGCGCCGTCTCGACCTGGACGCCGTTGTCGAGCAACCACTGCACCATCCGGTTGGCTTCGGCGTCGCTCCGTTGACCATCACCGTCGAACGGGATCACGAACGCCTCGGGGTAGGGGACCATCCAGTTGTGCTGGTCCTCGGTGAACCCAAGACCCCGGATGAATGGATTGTCGCAACAATCCGCGCGCGGTGCGCTCGTCACACCTCGGCGGAAGATCTCGACCTGGTCGTCCAGGATCTCGCTACGGTGGTCGATCCAGAACTCGGCCGACGAGTAGAACCCGACGTACTGAGCGCGCTTGGATCCGAACCGACCCTTGCAGCCTGGACCCGAGTTGCACATCTCCAATGTCGAGCTGTCGACGCCGAAGAACTCCATATAGGTCTGGGTGTAGAAGGGTCCCCAGTCATCCCATCCCTCGGCGTAGGCGGGACCGACCGGTGGCGGCGAGCCCTTCGCATCGGCGTTCCATTCGTTTACCGGCCTGGTGATGTTCATGCCGACGTCGTCGAGAGCGTTCTCGTTCACATCCAGGCGAGGCTGGTTCCATTCCAGGAACAGGTCGTACTCGACTCCGGGGTTATGCGGCTTGGTCAGGCCGTCGATGAGTGTGGGATCCACGTAGCCATGCATCGCCAGTCCGACGGGTGCGAGCCATTCCTGCTGGAACGCGACGTTGAGCTTGATCTCCGGTTGCGACTGCACGAGCAGGTCCCGATTCATGTCGAAGCCGTTGGTGTTGGCGCGCGTCCCGCGGAAGCGGCCATCGGGGTTTTGGCTCGGGATCAGGATAAGGATCGCGTGGTCGAGGAGATCGTCCACGACCGGATTGGCGCCGTAGGGCGTGGTAACGAGGTCGCGCACCACCTGCATCATCGCGTCGGTGCCCTCTTCCTCGTTGCCGTGGATGTTCGCCTCGATGAAGATCGGGATCTTGACCTCGTCACCCCACTGATCGAGCAACGCCTGTCCCTGTGCAGGATCGGTCAGCATGATCGAGCGGAGCTGCGCCCAGCGTTCGAAGCCACGCCGCTGCTGGTCCGTCTCGAGCGCGTTCACGACGACGCCGTACAGATCGCGCCCGCCGGAGGACTGGCCGATCACCTTGTAGGACATTCGTTCGGGGATGCCGGTCGCCTCGGCCTCGTCGAGGAACTGCTGGAGCGTGCACCCGATCGCCTCGTACGGGATCAGTGCGAGCGGTTGCTTCTGCTGGTTCGCGATGTTCGAGCCGGGTGCCGCGTTCGCACACCACGCCTCGCCGTAGGTTGGGCCGAGGCCCGCCGAGATCGGGTTGCCGTCCCACGGCGGCGCGAGCTGCGCGCGGACGGGCGAGGAGACGGCGATCGTCGCGGTCAACGCCAGGGTCGCCGTGACCCATGCGAACGTCTTCGATCGCTTCCTGGATGCTGGTGACACAGGAACCTCCCTCTGCAACGTCGGCCGAACCCCTGAGCTGGATCGGAGCGATGTCAGAGCGGAGGGGACCTCGATCCGGTCAGAGGGACTCGGGGCAGCGTGGGGAGGGCGGCGATCTCCATCCGTGATCCGAACGTATACCGGTCACGCGCGCTCCCGCTACATCGGCATCTTGCTCGCCTCGAACGACCGTTCGAGCGTCGTCGGCCGCTGGTACCCTTTGGGAAGATCGATAGAAGCGCCGGTCGAGGCAACTGATCGGTTGACGCCCTCGGCTCGCGTGCCTACCATGGTGGGTCGCGCGACCCCATGTCTTGGAGTCCCTTCCTTCGGGTCGGCGCTCGCACCTTGAGAACTGAACAGTGTGCCAAAAGCCAGTGCGATTACCCCGTTGATCACGGGAGGTGCGGTTCGCCGTGCCTGCCGGCTCGACGGTCGTACGGAAAACTGCACCACAGGAAGGCCGATCCGGGTGTGCTGCTCGGGGAGGCCGACTTTCCAACAACGAACCCGAAACCGGACCCAGGCAAGCAGATGGGGCCGGATCCAAACGGTTCTCTACGGAGAGTTTGATCCTGGCTCAGGACGAACGCTGGCGGCGTGCCTAACACATGCAAGTCGAGCGGGAACCTCAGGAGGGGTAACCCTTCTGAGGGGAGAGCGGCGAACGGGTGAGTAACACGTGGGCAACCTGCCCCGGACACCGGGATAACCCAGGGAAACCTGAGCTAATACCGGATACTCCGGCGTGATCGCATGGTCGCGCCGGGAAAGCTCCGACGGTCCGGGATGGGCCCGCGGCCTATCAGCTTGTTGGTGGGGTAACGGCCCACCAAGGCGACGACGGGTAGCTGGTCTGAGAGGACGGCCAGCCACACTGGGACTGAGACACGGCCCAGACTCCTACGGGAGGCAGCAGTGGGGGATC
>DASUMC010000131.1:0-2001 GCA_036277855.1 Actinomycetota bacterium | reverse complement strand
GTCGTCGGTCTCGTCCTGGATGAACACGAGGTTCCAGATCTCCATGAACCGTTCCTCGTCGACGTCGGGGCCACCGTCGGGCCCGAATCGCGAACCGCGGTCGACGAAGATCTCCGAGCACGGACCGCACGGCCCGGGCGCGTGCGTCGACCAGAAGTTGGCGAACTCGCCGTTCTCGTCGAGCTTCCCGCGCCTGACGATTCGCGACGCGGGCAGTCCGACCGCGTCCCATGCCGCCACGGCGTCCGCATCCTCCTCGAGCACGGTGGCCCAGATCCTGTCGGGGTCGATGCCGTACCCCTCGGTCACGAGCTCGAACGCCCAGGCCACGGCCTCGGCCTTGAAGTAGTCGCCGAACGAGAAGTTGCCGAGCATCTCGAAGAACGTGAGGTGCCGGGCGGTGTGGCCGACGTTGTCGATGTCCAGCGCCCGGAAGCACTTCTGATCGGTGGTGGCCCGAGGGAATGGCGCAGGGGTATGGCCCAGGAAGTACGGGATGAACTGGTTCATTCCGGCGTTGGTGAGCAGCAGCCCCGACTCGGGCGGTGGGATCAGCGATGAGGACGGGACGCGCTTGTGCCCGCGCTCTTCGAAGAAGCGCAGGAACTCCTCACGGATCCGATCGCCCTCCATGGCGGCACAGTCTAGCGGCGTGCCTGCGCCGCCCCGAAACCATCGGACCGAAGGCGGCTTCAGGATGGGAGCCGGAACGTGTGGCGCAGCCCCTCGGCTCGCAGCTCGGCGAGCGTGACGGCCGGGAGCCGGCGGTCGTTGATCACGACGACGTAGCGAACCGCCGGCGGGAGCTTGACGGTGAAGCGCGCCACCTGTCGGCACTGGCCGAGGGGGGCTTCGGACGTGGCCGGGAGTCCGATCCAGTTCGCGCTCCCGGTCACGATCACGGTCCGCGTACCGGCGCTCCCTCGGAACGTCACGGTCTCCCCGCCCACGTACGGATCGCTCCGGTGGCAGGGGAAGCCCGTGAGCTTGACGAAGGATCCCCGGAGCGCGATCGCGCTCGGCTCGGCCGTCGACGTCACGCTCGGGGTCGGCCGCATCATCGACTCCCCGCGTGCGAACGAGGTTGGGGACGCGCAGGCGGCGAGCGTCAGACCGAGGACGAGCGAAGCGATCAGTTGCGAACGGGTCATCCGCCCATCAGATACGCGCGGCGGGCCCCCGCGGCTCGACCGAGGCGGCTATCGGAGTTCCGAGCGGAGCTCGTCTTCCTTCTGCTGCATCGCCGCCTTGCCCTCGGCGAGCGAGTCCGAGACGAGCTTGGCGAGGTCCATCATGCCACCCCGCGCCTCACGAGCGAGGTGGGCCGGCGCGACCTTCGCGGTCTGCTTGCGGACGAACCTCGATGCGAGGATCGCGCTCGCCGCCCCGGCCCCCAGGCCGAGCGCGAGCCAGAACAGTCGCCTCACGCGGTCCCCGGCTTGCCGCCCCTGCTGCCCTTGCCGCCCTTGCCGCCGAACCGGCTCGTCGCCTTGCGGACCCCCACGCCGAGCGAGATCAGCTTGACCAGCGGACCGGAGACGACCTCCTCGACCAGCCCCGAGATCCGCCGGACCCGTCCGACGACCTCCCCGGCCGCCTCGAGCACGACGTCGACGCGGTCGAGCTCGCGGTTCGTGCGTTCCAGGGATCCCTTCACCTCTCGCAGCAACGGCACCGTCTCCTCGCGCATCACGTCGATCAGGATCTTCGTGCTCTCGAGGACACGGAACGTGTTGATGAGGACGATGCACAGGAACAGGACGAGCAGCCCCCAGAACGCCGAGAGCACGATGAGGGCGACGTCACCACCGTCGAGCGCTGCGATCATGCCCACGTTCCCGCCCTCCTCTCTTCATCCTTGGCCGACGGCGTGGCCCGCTCGGCGGGCTCCGGGTTCGCGCATCATACCGGGGGTGCCTGCTCCTCCGTCCCCTCGGGCATCGCGGTCGCGCCGCCGTCGGACGGCGCGTCGGCCTCCTCCCCCTCCCCGGACGGCTCGTA
>DASUMC010000130.1:0-2715 GCA_036277855.1 Actinomycetota bacterium | reverse complement strand
AAGAGCCTGTCTTCGGGGCGGGGTGCAAGTCCCCACCGGCGGTGAGAGTCCGCGACCCCCCGAACGCCATTCGGGGGTTGACCCGGTGAGATTCCGGGACCGACCGTCAAAGTCGGGATGGGAGAGGACGGGCGGAACGGCAGCCAACGGCTGCCGTCCTGCCTCTTCCCGCATCGCCGCCTCGGGATCGGAAGCGACATGTCCGACGAGGCGTACATACAGCGGGCGATCGAGCTCGCGCGGCGGGGCAGTGGCCTGGTGTCCCCCAACCCCATGGTCGGCGCCGTCGTGGTCTCCGACGGCGCGATCGTCGGCGAGGGCTCTCACGAAGGCCCCGGCCTGCCGCACGCCGAGGTCCTGGCCCTGGACCGGGCGGGCGAGCGCGCTCGAGGCGCCACGCTGTTCACCTCGCTGGAACCCTGTGACCACTACGGCCGCACGCCGCCGTGCACGGACGCGATCGTGCGCGCCGGCATCGCGCGGGTGGTCTCGGCGGCCCGGGACCCGAACCCGGTCGTGGACGGGCAGGGGGTGCGGAGCCTCCGCGCACACGGCGTCGAGGTCCTCGAGGGGATCCTCGAGGCCGAGGCGCAGCGGCTCAACGCCGGGTTCGCCAAGCACGTCCGCACCGGGATGCCGTTCGTGATCTGGAAGGCCGCCGCGTCGCTGGACGGCAAGGTCGCGGCGCGCGACGGCTCTTCGCGGTGGATCACCGGCGAGGCGGCGCGGGCCGACGTGCATCGCCTCCGAGCGTGGGCGGACGCGATCTTGGTCGGTGCGGGCACGGCGATCGCCGACAACCCCGAGCTCACGGTCCGTGACCCCGACTACCGGGGGAGACCGCCGATCCGGGTTGTGGTCGACGCGCGGGGTCGGGTGGGTCCGTCGGGGGACCTGTTCGACGATCAGGCGCCCACACTCGTCGCGACGACCGAGCTCGCCCCCGCGAAGACGCGCGATGCATGGCGGGAGGCGGGCGCCGAGGTCTTGGTGCTGGAGGCCGACGGCGAGGGCGTCGGGCTCACCGCGCTCATGAGCGATCTCGGCAAGCGCGATGTCCAGGGGGTGCTGCTCGAAGGCGGACCGACCCTGGCCTGGTCGGCGCTCGAGGAGCGCCTGATCGACACGATCGTCCTGTACCTCTCGCCGAAGCTGCTCGGCGGGAGCGATGCCCCGACGGTGTTGGAGGGACGCGGGTTCGCGCCGATCGGGCAGGCGCTGCCGATGCGGATCCGCTCGGTCGAGCAGGTCGGCGAGGACCTGAGGGTGGAGGCGGATGTTCACCGGGATCGTTGAGGAGCGCGGCGTGGTCCGAGAGGTGGGGACGACGCGTCTGTCCATCGGCTGCCGAACCGTCACGTCCGACGCGACCGAGGGCGCGTCGATCGCGGTGAACGGCGCCTGCCTCACGGTTGTCGAGCGCTCGGACGAGCATCTCGCGTTCGACGTGTCCGAGGAGACGCTTCGGCGTACAAGCTTCTCGCGCCTGCGGGCGGGCGACCCCGTGAACCTCGAGCGACCGCTCACGCTGTCGAGCAGGCTCGGCGGTCACCTCGTGCAGGGACACGTCGATGGCGTGGGCGAGGTCGTCGCGATCGATCTCGCAGACGACGGGAGCTCGTGGATGACCGTTCGCGCCCCCGAGCGGGTGGCACGCTACCTGGTGGACAAGGGCTCGGTGTGCGTCGACGGGGTCAGCCTGACGGTCGCCTCGCGGAACGGGACGACGTTCGGCGTGGCACTGATCCCGCACACGCTCGAGGTGACGACGCTCGGCACCGCCGAGGTGGGAGACCCATTGAACCTGGAGGTCGACGTGATCGCCAAGTACGTGGAAGCGCTCCTCGACCCGATCGAGGGCCAGATGGAGGGAAAGACACCATGACCCAGGAGACCGGACCCATGTTCGCGACGATCGACGAGGCCCTCGCCGACATCCGCGCCGGGAAGATGGTGATCGTGGTGGACGACGCCGATCGCGAGAACGAGGGCGACTTCATCATGGCCGCGGAGAAGGCGACCCCCGAGAGCCTGAACTTCATGGTCACGCACGGCCGGGGCATCGTGTGCATGCCGATGACGGCGCAACGCCTCAACGAGCTCCGGATCCCGCTGATGGTCTCGAAGAACAACGAGAGCCACGGCACCGCGTTCGCGGTCTCGATCGACATCGAGGGGCGGACGACGACCGGGACGAGCGCATTCGACCGCGCGGCCACCGTCCGGGCGATCACGGACCCCTCCCTGCGGCCGGGAGACATCCGGATGCCCGGCCACGTCTTCCCGCTCATGGCGCAGCAAGGAGGCGTCCTCAAGCGGGCCGGCCACACCGAGGCGACCGTCGACCTCGCGCAGCTCGCCGGCCTGTACCCGGCCGGAGTGCTGTGCGAGGTCCTGCATCCCGACGGCTCGATGGCGCGAGCCCCGGAGCTCGCACGGGTGGCGGAGGAGCACGGCCTCAAGATCATCTCGATCGCGGATCTGATCGAGTATCGCCGCCATCGCGAGCATCAGGTGGCGCGGACGGCCTCGGCCCAGATCCCGACCGAGCACGGGGAGTTCACCGCGCACACTTACGAGAGTTCTGTCGACGGGATGGTGCATGTCGCACTCGTGCTGGGCGAGGTCGGCGACGGTGAGCGGATCCTGGTGCGCGTGCACTCGGAGTGCCTGACCGGCGACGTGTTCGGCTCGATGCGGTGCGACTGCGGCGAC
>DASUMC010000129.1:0-12348 GCA_036277855.1 Actinomycetota bacterium | reverse complement strand
GGCCGCCGCCGTCGAGCTGATGACGACCCCCAACGATGCGGCGGCCGAGGCGATGGCCGAGGTCGGCGCCGAGGCGGCGACCGACGTGACGGGGTTCGGGCTGCTCGGCCACCTGCAGCGGATGTTGTCGGCCTCGGGGGTGGGCGCGAGGATCGACGCGTCCTCGGTGCCGGTGCTCCCCGGCGTCCTCGATCTGGCCATGCTCGACGTGGTCCCGGGAGGGACCAAGCGCAACCACGCGTACCTGCGCCCGAACGTGCAATGGGGCAAGCTTTCGATCCCCGAGCAGCTGGTGCTCGCGGACGCGCAGACCTCGGGCGGGCTGCTGATCGCCACGCTCGATCCCGAGTGGATGGCCCAGGAGCTCACCGGTCGAGGCATCGGCTGGGCCGACGTCGGGGTCACGGTGGAGGGCCGGCCCGGGACGATCGCCGTCACCGGCAGGCTCGCCCGAGATGCCTGAACAACCGTTCAGGGAATACCACCGTGCTGGTACGGTTGTTGCACCTGCAATGATCGAACTCGAGCGCGCGTTCTTCGACGAGATGGTCGAGCACGGACTCGCCGCGTTCCCCAACGAGGCCTGTGGCCTGTTGGCGGGCCAGGACGGCAGGCCCGTGAAGTTCTTCGCGATGACCAACCAGGACGCGAGTCCGGTGAGCTACCGCCTCGACCCGAAGGAACAGCTGACGGTGTTCGACGAGATCGACGACCAGGGCTGGGACCTCCTCGGGATCTTCCACACGCACACGCATTCGGAGGCCTATCCGTCCGAGACCGACCTGCGGCAGGCCTTCTACCCGGAGGCCCTCTACCTGTTGATGTCGCTCTCCGATCGTGAGAAGCCCGTCCTGCGAGGGTTCCGGATCGAGGACGGCGACGTCATCGAGGACGAGGTGGCGATCGGATGACGACCCCGACCTTCACCGAGGAGCAGGTCCGCCGGTACGCGCGGCACATCATCCTGCCGGGCATCGGCGGCGAGGGGCAGCGCAAGCTGCTGGACGCGAAGGTCCTCTGCATCGGCGCCGGCGGGCTCGGCTCACCGGTCGCGATGTACCTGGCGGCCGCCGGGGTGGGGACGCTCGGCATCGTCGACTTCGACAAGGTCGACGAGTCCAACCTGCAGCGCCAGATCGTCCACTCCACCGCGGACGTGGGGCGGCCGAAGGTCGAGAGCGCGGTCGACCGCCTGCGGGCGATCAACCCCACGATCGGGATCGTTCCGTACGACACGATCCTGTCGTCACACAACGCGATGGAGATCCTTGAGCCCTGGGACGTGGTCGTGGACGGGACCGACAACTTCCCGGTGCGCTATCTCGTGAACGACGCGACGCAGTTCCTCGGCAAGCCGCTCGTGTACGGATCGATCTACCAGTGGGACGGCCAGGCCACGGTCTTCATGCCCGGTCAGGACGCGCCGTGCTACCGGTGCCTGTTCCCGCAGCCGCCGCCCCCCGGCACCGTGCCGAGCTGCGCGGAGGGCGGGGTGTTCGGCGCGCTGCCCGGGATCGTGGGGTCGATCCAGGCGACGGAGGCGGTCAAGCTCATCACCGGCAAGGGCGACCCGCTGATCGGCCGGCTCCTGATCTTCGATGCGCTGGAGATGGACTTCCAGACCGTCCGCGTCCGATGGGACGCGGACTGCCCCGTCTGCGGCAAGGAGCCCACGATCACGGAGCTGATCGACTACGAGGCGTTCTGCGGGCTCACGCCCGGCCAGGCGCCGCCCGAGGCCGAGCATGGGGTCGCGACGAGCTGAGGATCGAGACGAAAGGACGTTCGACATGGCTCGCGTGAAGCTTCCGACGATCCTTCGCTCTCACGCCGGCGGCGAACGTGCCGTCGATGCGGAGGGAACGACGCTTCGCGAGCTGCTCGAGGATCTCGAGAGCAAGTACCCGGGGATCACGCAGATGGTCCTGACCGACGACGGCGCGCTCCATCGGTTCGTGAACGTCTACGTGAACGACGAGGACGTGCGGTACCTCGGCTCGCTCGAGACCGAGGTCGATCCCGGGGACACCGTCTCGATCCTTCCCGCCGTCGCCGGCGGCCGCTGAGCCGGCCTCCCACCGTCGACGCTGCGATAATCCGCATCGATGCCGCCTCCGAAGCCATGCCGCGCACGTTCGTTACCGACGCCTGCCGCGAGGCGGCCCCGATGAGGTTCGACGACGTCCTCGACGCGATCGGCGACACACCGCTCGTCGGCCTGCCGAGCCTGAGCCCGCCGGGCGTTCGGATCTGGGCCAAGCTCGAAGGCCAGAACCCGACCGGCTCGCTCAAGGATCGGATCGCGAAGGCGATGGTCGAGGCGGCTGAGGCCTCGGGCGAGCTCACCCCGGGGCGCACGATCCTGGAGCCCACGTCGGGCAACACGGGGATCGCGCTCGCGATGGTCGCCCGGCGCAAGGGGTACGGGCTGACCGTCGTGATCCCGGACAACGCGAGCGAGGAGCGGATCCGGCTCCTCGAACTGTTCGGCGCCGAGATCGTGCTCTCGCCGGGCGACAAGGGAACGAACGGCTCGATCGAGATCGCGCGACGGCTCGCGAGCGACGACCGCTACTACATGCCGTTCCAGTACGGGAACCCCGCGAACCCTCGAGCGCACGAGGAGGGCACCGGCGAGGAGATCGTCCGGGACCTCCCCGAGATCACGCACTTCGTCGCCGGCCTCGGGACCGGCGGGACCCTGACGGGGGTCGGCCGGCGCCTGAAGCGCCACGACCCGAACGTGAGGGTGATCGCGGCTGAACCGGAGCTGGGAGACCTGGTGTACGGGCTCCGTTCGCTCGACGACGGGTTCGTGCCGCCGATCTTCGACGAGTCGGTGCTGGACCGGAAGTTCCTGGTCAACGTCGCGGACTCGGTTCGCGCGACGCGCGAGCTGACCGAGCGCGAGGGTGTCTTCGCCGGCATCTCGTCGGGGGCGGTGCTGCACGTCGGCCTCCGGGTGGCCTCGGAGCTCGAACGTGGCGACGTCGTGTGTCTGCTCGCCGACGGTGGGTGGAAGTATCTGTCGACGCAGGCGTGGGCGCCCGAGCTCGAGCGGGCGGAGAAGAACGTTTCCGAGACCCTGTGGTGGTAGGCGGGCGATGCCGGTGTGACCGCGTGAGCGGACGACGAGTTCGGACGCTCGGATGAGCGACCCGCGGCCGATCGGCATCTTCGACTCCGGCGTCGGCGGCCTCACGGTGGCCCGCGCCGTCTTCGACCTGCTGCCGAACGAACCGATCCTGTACGTGGGCGACAACGCCCGCTTCCCGTACGGTCCGCGGCCGCTCGAGGAGATCCGCACGTTCGCGCTCGAGATCGCCGGGTACCTGACCGAGCGCGACGTCAAGATGCTGGTCGTCGCCTGCAACTCGATCGAGGTCGCGGCGATCGCCGACGTCGCGGACGCCCACGGCGTGCCCGTCGTGGGCGTGATCGACCCCGGGGTCCGGGCCGCGGTCCACGCGACGCGCAACCATCGGATCGGCCTGATCGGCACCGAGGCGACCGTCGCGAGCGGCGCCTACCGGCGGGCGATCGCCCAGACCGGCGCCGACGTCCAGCTCTTCTCGGCGGCGTGCCCGGTCTTCGTCGAGCACGTCGAGGCCGGCGATACCTCGAGCGACGAGTTGCTCGAGGCCGCACGGGGGTATCTTGTGCCGCTGGGTGAGGAGGGGATCGACACCCTGATCCTGGGGTGCACGCACTACCCGATGCTCTCGGGGCTGATCCGCATGGTGATGGGGGAGGACGTCCTGCTGGTGTCATCGGCCGAGGAGACCGCCAAGGACGTGTACGCGACGCTCCGCGCATCCTCGTCGCTGCGGGCGGCCAAGGACGGGGAAAGCGACGAGGCTCGGCACGAGTTCCTGACGACCGGGGACCCCGCGCAGTTCCGACGGGTCGCGCACCACTTCCTCGGCCCGGTCGTGGGCGGGGTCGCCCCCGTCGACGTCCGGGTGGTCGAGGGGGTCTCGTGGAGCTGACGGTCCTCGGCTCCAGCGGCACCTGGCCGAACGCCGACACCGCCACGTCGGGTTACCTGGTGCAGCACGGCGGGTTCAACCTGTGGATGGACGCCGGCACGGGAACGCTCGCGAACCTGCAGCAGCACATCGACATCCCCGACCTGCATGCGATCGTGATCTCGCACGAGCACCCCGACCACTTCGTCGACCTGTACCCCGCCTTCTACGCGTGGCACTACGGCGAGCTCGGTGAGCCTGGTCTGCCCGTGTTCGTGCCCACCGACTTCTCCCAGCGGCTGGCGGACCTCGTCTCGATCGACTCGCAGGTGGCGATGCGCACGGCGTTCTCGTTCACGGAGGTGGCGCCCGGCGAGGCGTTCGAGATCGGCCCCTTCCGCGTCAAGACCGAGCCGATGGCGCACCTCGGGTTGCCGGCGCTCGGCTTCCGGGTCACCGCGGATGGTCAGGTGCTCGCGTACACGGGCGACACCGGCCCCACCCAGCACGTGGAGGCGCTCGCGCGCGACGCCGACCTCATGCTCGCCGAGGCGACCTGGCAGGACCGCGACGACCTCCTGCCGTTCCACCTGTCGTCGCGGCAGGCCGGGGATCACGCTCGCGAGGCGGGCGTCGGGAGGCTCGTGCTCACCCACATCTGGCCGTCGCTCGATCACGAGATCTCGAAGGGCCAGGCCGCCGAGGAGTACCCGGGCCCGATCGACAGCGCCGTGGAGGGCATGCGCTTCGAGGTCGGTTCGTGACGGGTCGGCCCGACGGCCGAGCGACCGACGAGCTGCGACCGCTCGAGGTCGAGCTCGGGTTCCAGGAGTGGGCCGAGGGGTCGGTGTTGTTCTCGATGGGCCGCACGAAGGTGCTCGTCGCTGCGACGGTCCAGGACGAGTCGCCTCGGTGGCTTCGGGGCAGCGGGAGCGGCTGGGTCACCGGCGAGTACGCGATGCTCCCGCGCGCGACGACCGAACGCACCTTCCGCGAGGTGAACAAGGGGCGGCCGAGCGGGCGGACGCAGGAGATCCAACGGTTGATCGGTCGCTCGCTCCGGGCCGTCACCGACCTGAAGCGCCTGGGCGAGCGGACGATCACGATCGACTGCGACGTGCTGGTCGCGGACGCGGGGACCCGTTGCGCCTCGATCACCGGCGGATACATCGCGCTCGCCCTCGCGCTTCGCGGCCTGGCCGAACGCCGGGCCATCGAGAGCGACCTCCTGACCGACACGGTCGCCGCCGTGAGCGTCGGTCTCGTCGGCGGCCACGCGCTGCTCGATCTCTCGTACGAGGAGGACGCGAACGCCGGGGTGGACTGCAACGTGGTGATGACGGGCTCGGGGCGGCTGGTCGAGATCCAGGGGACCGCCGAGGGCGAGCCGTTCTCCCGGGCCGACCTCGACGCGCTGGTCGATCTGGCCGAGGCCGGGATCAAGCAGCTGACGCAGATCCAACGCGACACGCTCGCGTAGCCCGTGCCCTTCCCCGAACGCCTCGCGATCGCGACGAAGAACGCCCACAAGCTCCGCGAGCTCGGTCGCGTCTGCCGCGACTGGCCCGTACGGTGGCTCACCGTGGAGAACCATCCCGGGCCATGGCCCGATGTCCCCGAACCCCACGACACCTACCTCGACAACGCACTCGAGAAGGCGCGCGCGATCGCGTCGGCGCTGGGGGAGCCGGCGATCGCCGACGATTCCGGCATCGAGGCCGACGCGCTCGACGGGGGGCCCGGCCCGCGCTCGGCGAGGTTCGCGGGGGAGGGGGCGAGCGACGCGGAGAACCTCGCACAACTGATCGAGGTGATCCGCGATGAGCCAACCGATGCCCGGACCGCCCGGTACCGGTGCGTGGCGGCGATCGCCTGGCCCGACGGCCGTGCGCTGCATGCGGAGGGCGTCTGCGACGGCACCCTCCTCGTGACACCGAGGGGCGCCCGGGGGTTCGGCTATGACCCGATCTTCGTCCCCCTGGGTGAGCATCGGACGATGGCCGAGCTCGACGACGAGGAGAAGGACCGGATCAGCCACCGCGGTCGGGCCTTCCGAGCCTTGGCGGAGCTCCTGTCCGCGTAGCACCGGGGCGCCCGAGGCCCGGGCGCAGGCACGGAGACCCCCCAGTTCCCCGTTCGCGCTTCAGGTTCCCGCGTCTGGCGGCCGATAACCGTGGCAGGACGAAGGGACGGGGGCACCCATGTCCGATCCGAGGCACCGTGGGCAACAGCTGCGAGGCATCTTCCTCACGCTCGCGGTGATCTTCCTCGTCGCCGCGGGAGCGGCGTACGGCGTAACCTGGTACCAGCAGACCGAGCTCGAGGCCGACGCGACCCGGGACGCGCGCAGGCTCTCGCTCGATGTGCTCCAGCCACTGCTCGTCAGCGCGGACGCTCAGGGTCCCGTGCGGGGCGCTCGCTACGACGAGCTTCTGCGCGCCGTCGAGAAGCGGGTGCTCGCCGGTCCGATCAACGGCGTGCTGCTGTTGGCCCAGGACGGCACGGTCCTGTTCGCCGATCAGCCGGCGCTCGTCGGCGATCAGCAGCCGGCCCTGCGCGACGACATCCACGCGGCGGTCTCCGGCAGGTCGCAGAGCTCGGTCGACGACGGCCGGTTCCGCACGCTCACGGTGCTCGAGGTCGGATCGCCGCCGACGCTCGTGGCCGCCGAGCTCGTCAGGTCCCACGCGGCGATCGTCGAGGAGTCCAGGGAGCAGTGGTACCCGTGGGTCTGGCGAGCGATCCCCGCCGCCATCGTGTGCTTCGGCCTCGCCCTCGTGACGGCGATCGTCTTCTCCGTGATCGGGGCGCTCCGGCGGCGCTCGGCGCGGCAGCGTTCGGCGGTCGCGGCGCCACCCGTGCGGCGGAAGAAGGCGGAGCGCGTCGCGAACGAGACCCTCCCCGCCTACATGCAGCCCACCTTCAAGGACGAGGTCGCGGCCCGGCGCCGGGCCGAGGAAGAGCTGAACACCGTCCAGCACGAGCGCGACGCGCTCGCCTCGCGCGTCCAACGTCTTGAGGCCGAGCTCGACCGTCTCAAGGAGCGCGCGTCCGTCTGACGGAGGCTCCCTCCCGCAACCCGGTCGAAGGACGTTGAGGGGCGAGGGGCCTCAGCCCAGATACCCCTCCACCTCACGCGCGTCCCGAACCTGCGCGTCGTCCGGATCCATCCCCGCGCTGCGCCGGGCCCGGCGCTGGTGGAGGAGGTCCCAGCACTGGTCGAGGGTGACCTGGAGCTCCGTCAGGCGCTCGCGTTCGGTCTCGCTCGCCTCGCCTCGAGATTCGGCCTCCCAGAGCTGGTGTTCCTGGTGCGCCAGCTCGTTGATCCGCTCGACGATCTGCTGGTCGTCCATGTCGTCTCCCGTCCGAGGTCAGGCCCCAACGATACGACCCTCCCGCCGGTACGGTCGGCCCCGTCGTCGCCGCCCCACGCCGTGCGCGATGATGGGCCGATGTCGAACCTCAGGGACTTGCTGACGAGCACCGCCGACCGGGTCGTGGACTATCGAGAGTCCCTCGCCGACCGGCGCGTGGGTCCGGTGGCGGACCTCGAAGGCCTCCGCGCCGGGCTCGGCGGCCCGCTGCCGGCCGAGGGAGCCGACGCGGGGACCGTGCTCGACGAGCTCGCCGCCGCGGTCGAGCCGGCGCTGATGTCCTCGGCCGGCCCTCGCTTCTTCGGCTTCGTCGTCGGGGGATCGCTCGACGCCGCGCTCGGCGCGGACATCCTCACGAGCGGCTGGGACCAGATGGCGTTCAACGGTGCGTCGTCGCCGGCCGCGGCAATCGTCGAGGAGATTGCGGGCGCGTGGCTGAAGGAGTCGCTGGGCCTGCCACCGGACGCGTCGTTCGGGATCGTGACGGGGACACAGGCGGGGAGCACGGTGGGGCTCGCGGCGGCGCGCCACCGCGTGCTCCAGCGCGCGGGCTGGGACGTGGAGCGACGCGGCCTGCACGGCGCGCCCAGGATCCGCGTGGTCGCCGGCGAGGAACGTCACGCGACGATCGACCGCTCGCTCCGCCTGCTCGGCATCGGGGCGGACGCGCTCGAGAGCGTCCCGACCGGTCCGAACGGCGCCGTCGATCCCGACGCCCTCGTCCGCACACTGGAGGCCGCTCCGGACGAGCCGACGATCGTGTGTGCCCAGGCCGGGAACGTGAACACGGGGGCGTTCGACGACCTGCTCGTCACGTGCGAGGCGGCTCACCGGCAGGGCGCCTGGGTCCACGTCGACGGGGCGTTCGGCCTATGGGCCGCGGCGAGCCCGGCGTTCGAGCATCTGGTCGCCGGTCGTGAGGCGGCCGACTCCTGGGTGGTCGACGGCCACAAGTGGCTGAACCTGCCCTACGACACGGGTTTCGTGTTCTGCGCGGATCTCGACGCGCACGCCGCGTCGATGTCGCACACCGCCGCGGCGTACCTCGTCGGGCAGGGCGAGGGATCGATCCGGGCACCCTCGGACTTCGTCCCCGAGGCTTCCCGTCGCGCGCGGGGGTTCGTGACGTGGGCCGCGCTGCGCGAGCTCGGCCGCGACGGGCTCGCCAACCTGGTCGAGCGTTGCTGCGCGCTCGCGCGGCGCTTCGCGGAGCAGCTGGGGGCCATCGAAGGCGTCACGATCGCGAACGACGATACCGTGCTCAACCAGGTACTCGTGGGGTTCGGCGACGACGAGCGAACCGAATCGGTGATCGAGGGCATCCAGCGCGAGGGCACCTGCTGGATGGGTGGCACGACCTGGCACGGCCGGCGGCTGATGCGGATCTCGGTCAGCAACTGGACGACGACGGAGGCCGACGTCCACCGCTCGGTCGAGGCGATCCGGTTGGTGCTCGCCACCCGCTCGTAGGGGGTCGAGCCTCTTTGGTACCGACGATCGCGTGGAGGCCCTCCTGCAGTTGCACGCGACCGCCGAACGAGGTCCCGACCGTCGCCCGGACGGTGCCGCCTCAGCGCGGTGCGAGAGGGGGGAGTCGAACCCCCACGCCCTTTCGGGCACCGGATCCTAAGTCCGGCGCGTCTGCCGTTCCGCCACTCTCGCGGTGGTTGAAGCTTTGACCAGCGTAGACGGTGGGGGAGGAGCCTGGAAACAGAGGTCACCGGCGCCCAGACCCAGCCGGTTGAAGAGAAGCCATCCTGCATAAGGTCGGTCGCTTCCTTGCCGATACCTTCCGCGAGGAATCGCACAGGAGGTGGTGGGGAAGGATGGCTGTTGCGGGCGGGGCCAAGCGCCTTGAGATTCTCGCCGCTGCGGGGTTGCGCGATTGCATCAACTGCCATCGCAGCACGATGCATTTCGTGGTGGGCGATGGAGAGCAGTTCCAATTCGTTGACATTTCAAGACTCGGGCGAACCAGGCAACTCGTTTGTGACATATGCCGTCACACCTCGCCACTGAAGGACCAAGAGGCCGATGGTGCCCCTTAGTCCGACGCGTTAGGCCGACCTTCAACGACAGACGCTCGATGCCGAAGAGCGAATGCATTCGGGATGGGCCGTCGCAGTGGGGCTTGCAGCCGAAGGCTGGCGCTTTGCCGGACGCCTCGCCGGACACCGAGTTGGGACCCCTAGGCTCGGTGCTCGGGACGGCTCCAAAGCGACGCTACTCCCTCCACCGGGAATCGCCTGGCGTAGAGTCGGGCTTAGACCGCGACTCACCAAAAGGGGGAGTGGTTATGCGCGAGGGTCCAAGTCACAGCGGCTCCCAGGCCCAAGCACGTGGCCTCGGGGCTGGCGCCATCGCCTCGCTTACCGGAGTGGGCCTGCTGCTCATCTTCATGTTCCAGAACACCGAGAACGTCCGCCTCGACTTCCTGTTCTGGGGCTTCACCTGGCCGCTCTGGTTGCTGACGCTAGCCTCCGCGTTCCTCGGGGCGTTGGTCTGGTTCGGGATAGGTGTCATGCGCCGTCACCGACGCCGCAAGGAGCGCCGCCAGGACAGACGGGGCTGACACGCGCTGTCGCGCTCGGCGCTCATCCGCCGTGGTGGGTCCGCCCGTCCGTCGTAGCATCGATGCCAAAGGCTGTGCGTCTTGCTCGGACGGGAGTCGAAGGTTGTGCGCATTTCCATGTCGAGAGGAGCACAACTGCTTCGACGGATCAGCCTCATGGTCTCGCTTCCGCTCATTGCCGCCCTCGCCGGATGCGAACCGGCAACGGCTCCAACGGAGTCCGTCGCGCAGACATCTACCTCAAAGAGCGCACCGGAGTCACCTGGTGACACGTTCGTGTGGCCAAGAGAGTTTGAGAACTCGCCTGAGCTCTCCTTTCCTTCGGCTGCCGACGCCGTCACCTTCCTGAGCCAGTACATGGACGCCGATCTCGCACTCCCGACGTCGCTGCCATCCGACGTCCATCTGGACGTCAGTACGTCGGTATCCGTCGCAACCGTCGATGGCGTGCGGATCGCCCAGGTGAAGCTCGCAACGGAACATGGCGAACTGTGGGGCATCATGTACGGGCGCTCAGGGCTCGATGGATGCGCACCCGAGCATTCGGTCGCCGTACGGGTGTCAGGGCAGCCCGCGCGCCTGCGGATCACGCCAGACCCTGGCGGGTCACCGCGGAAGTGGGTCGAGTTGATCTGGCCTGCGACATTGAAGAACCCCTACGGGGTCTACGGCTTGTTTGGTTGGCTGTCGCCCCGAGCTGTCGTCGCGATGGCCGAGTCAATGCCGGTCGTAACCGCATCGACGGTGACCGCCACCGCCGGTTGCTGACGCTGCTCGAGACTGCGCTCGGCGCGCTGGCAGAAGCCATCCAGTCCCACGGGAAAGCGAACCCTTCATCGAACGGGAAGAGGTCCGTTCGTCAGTACTCATGGAACGTGCGCTTCGCTACGTCCGGATGATGCGGGCGGTGCCAGCACTGGGGGAGATGATGGTCTCGTGCCCGTCTCCCCACCTCACCTGGTACCGAACGCTGAACTCGCCCACCGTGACCTTCACGACCTCCCCCTCTCGAGCCGGGGAGCCAACCTGAGCCGAATCGATGACGATGGTGTCGCCGGGTCGCGCCGGCGCCGCACCCGGGGAACGTCCGGACGGCGTCCGCGAACGACCAGGTGCCTTCCGAGGGATCTTCGTCGTTGCCTGTTTGCGCGTGACCTTCTTCGATGTGCCCGTCTTGGCCGTCGCCTTGCTGGAAACGGTGCTCTTGACCGTGGTCTTCTTCGCGGTGGCCTTCTTGGCCTTCGCGCTCTTGGCGGTGGTCTTGTTCGTCGGCATCCTTCGGCCTCCTTTACCGCGGTGACTTCCCGCAGCCTACTTCTTCGACATGACGGGAGGCGGACCGGCCCGGTCGTCATCCTCCTCAAGGGTCCCTCCCGATGGGCCGACCTGAGGGAAGATGGCGAGCGCATGAAGCGGGAGGGATCGGGCGTCGGCGACCAGCACGGTTGTCACGGCTGGGAAGCTCGACGCGTGCTCCGCAGATGCCTGCTTGCCGTGGCCGCCTGCCTCGCCTTTGCCGCCTGCACCTCGAGCCCGGCCGACGACGCCGCCACCGAGGAGCCGGTCCCGATCCCGACCGGGCCGACGAGCGTGGAGGTTGCCCAACCCAAGCCGCCGCTCCTGCCCGAGGGCGTCGATGTCCTGGCGGTGCCGGCGGAGCGCATGATCCGGATGTGGCAGCACCCGAAGAGCGCCAAGGCGTCCTTCACGCTCGACACCCGGAACCCCTCCGGCTCGTTCTCCCCGATGTTGATCGAGGGCGCGAAGCGGAGGGCGGGGGTGGCCTGGTACCGGGTCCTCCTCCCGCTGCGACCGAACGGCTCCGCGGCGTGGGTGCGCGAGGCCGACGTCTCACTCCGCCGGATCGACCGGCGTATCGAGGTCGATCTGTCGGACCGGACGCTGCGCTACTTCGTCCACGACGATCTGAAGAAGCATTTCCGGGTCGGCGTCGGCACCGACGCCACCCCCACCGGCACCGGAACCTTCTACGTGTGGGTCAAGATCCGCTACGCGAGCCCGTACCAGCCGTACGGGATCGCGGCGCTCGGCCTGTCGGGCTTCTCGCCGGTGCTCTCGGAATGGCCGGGCGGCGGCCGGATGGCGATCCACGGGACGTCGAGCCCGAGCGACCTCGGCAACGCCGTGTCGCACGGTTGCGTCCGCGTCTTCAACGACGATCTGAGGTCGCTGCTCGACGTGCCGCTCGGGACGCCGGTCGAGATCACCGCCTAGCCCTCGTTTCCCGCTCACGTCCGTAAGGTGGAGGAGCGCTCGACCGAGGAGGCCCCGTGGCATCGGCGAACCCGACGACGAACCTGACCCGCACGGCCTGGTCGTGGGTCGCACGCATCGACCGGGTCGTGATCCCGTTCCTTCGGCGCGTCGCGGTCCCGATGCTCCGGGTCTCGCTCGGCGTCGTGTTCGTGTGGTT
>DASUMC010000128.1:0-6520 GCA_036277855.1 Actinomycetota bacterium | reverse complement strand
CCGCGGAGTGGTTCCGAGCGCTTCTCGCGGCTGGCCGGCCGGCTCGGGCTCGTGCAGGTGTTGGCGTTCGGGGGGCTGGAGGTGGTCGAGCGGATCGTCGCGGGAGCGCCACTCCACCATCTGGCGAGCGACCACATCCTGGTGATCGGCATGGCGGTGCAGGTCGCGGTCGCCCTCGCCGGCGCGGCGTTCCTCCGATGGCTCGCGCGAACCTCGAGCAAGCTCGCCGAGACGGTCCTCCCGCGCGTCCCGCTGCCCCGGGCCGGAGCCGTCATGGCGTTGACGAGCTCATCGTGGAGTCCCGGCACCTCCGCGTCCGGCTCGGTCGGCAACGTCAGGGCCCCGCCCTCCCGCTGAGCCTCCCCTCGCCGTTGCCTCGCGTGGCCGTACGGTCACGCCCGGACACGTATGGAGGTTCCTGCATGCCGAAACGATCGACGACCACGATGTTCGCCGCGGCGCTCGCCGTCGCGATGCTGCTCCTCGGAGCGACCCCAGCGCTTGCACACGAGGGACGCAAGCTCGGTGACCTGGAGATGGAGGTCGGCTGGGGGAGGGAGCCGGCCTACGCCGGCCAGGCGAACAGCGTCCAGATCCTCCTCATGCACGATGGCGAGCCCGTCGTGGACCTCGGCGACACGCTGGACGTCGAGGTCGCGTTCGGGGACCAGACGCAGTCGTTCCCGCTGGCACCGTTCTTCGAGGAGGGCGAGTTCGGGACGCCCGGCGACTATCGCGCCTGGCTGTTCCCGACGACGTCCGGCCAGTACTCGTTCCACTTCACCGGTACGATCGACGGCGAAGACATCGACGAGACCTTCACGTCGGGACCGAGCACGTTCGCCGACGTCGAGAACCCGCAGTCCGTCGAGTTCCCCGTCCAGCAGCCCTCGACCGGCGAGCTCGCCGAACGGATCGATCGCGTGGAGCCCCGACTCGCGAGCGCGATCGGCGACGTCCAGACCGACATGCAGGCCACCGCCGACGACGCATCGAGCGCGAAGACGATCGGTCTGATCGGGCTCGTGGTCGGCGCGATCGGCCTGATCGTCGCGATCGTGGCGCTCGTGGCCTCCAGGAGGAAGCGGGCCTGACCAGGATGCTCGCGCACGCGGGTGGCGTTCCCGAGTCCGTCTCGACGGGTCTGCTCGGGCTCGGCCTCGTGACCGGCTGGATCGGCCTCAGTCGGCTGCGCGGTCGCGGGTTCCCGAGACTCCCTCGCTGGGGCGGCTGGGTCCTGGTCGGCCTGGCGCCGGTGGCGGTCGTGGCCTCGATCGCCGTGCCGTCGCTCCTGTGGCCCCCGCCCGCGGCGATCCGCCCCCGGTCCACGGCCACGCTCTCGTTCGCGAAGCCCACGCCGAACCAGGTCGTCACCGGCACCACGCTGGACGTGCGGTTGCGGCTCGACGGCGGTCGGATCGTCCAGACCTCGTCCACCACGCTGACGCCGGATACCGGCCACATCCACCTGTTCGTGGACGGCGCGATCGTCTCGATGACGTTCGGAACGGAGCAGCGCGTCCCCCTGGGCGGGCTCGAGCCCGGACCCCACGTCCTGCAGGCCGAGTTCGTGGCGGCCGACCACGGGCCGTTCGACCCGCGGGTCACCGCGACGGAGCAGTTCGTCACGGAGGGACCGTGAAGCGGATCCCGCGCGCCCTCGCCGCGATGCTCCTCGTCGGCATCTGGCTGAGCCTTGCGGGGACGGCCGCCCTCGCGCACGCATCGCTCGAGTCCAGCGATCCCTCGAACGGGGAGTTGCTCGAGACGGCGCCCGATCGGATCTCGCTGACGTTCACCGAGCCACCGGACCTCTCGCTCACCACGATCGGCGTTCTGGATGACACCGGCACGCCCGTGCCCACGGGACCGCCCGAGCTCGCTCCGGGCTTCGACCGAGAGGTACACGTCGGGCTCGATCCGGTGCCCGAGGGCGTGTACACCGTGACGTGGCGAACCGTGTCGGCCACCGACGGCCACGTGACGTCGGACGCGTTCTCGTTCGGCGTCGGCGTGTCGCCGGAGCAGGTCGGACCCCTCACCGGCGGGGCGGTCACGACCGAGCCCCCGAGCGCGACGGGGCTCGCCGGCCGTTGGCTCCTGTATCTCGGTCTCGTGGTCGTGTTCGGTGCCGGCGTGACGGGTCTCGTCGCGTTCGAGCCGTCCAGCATCCGGCCGTGGCTGCTGTGGATCGGCTGGATCTCCGCGGTGATCGGCGTGGTGCTGATGACGCTCGCCGAGCGTTCGACCGTGGGCGTCCCGTTCGAGACGCTGCTCTCGTCGGATGCAGGGGGGAAGTTCGTCCTCCTGGCCCTCGCCGTCTGCGTGACGGGTGTCGCCGTGCTGGCCGCGCTCCTGTGGCCCGGGCGGGCGTCGTCGGTGGCCCTCGTCGTCACGGCCGCCGGCGCGATGCTCGCACGCGCCGACGGTGGTCACGCCGGCTCGGCATGGATGGTCCTCGCGCAATGGCTCCACTTCCTGGGCGTCGGTGCGTGGATCGGCGGCCTCGCCTGGCTCTTCCTCGGCCTCTTTCGAAGGATCGAGCCGGCGCGGGTCCGCCGGTTCTCGACGCTGGCGGGGGTCGCGCTCCTCGTCGTCGTCGTGTCGGGACTGCTCCGATCCTGGGACGAGCTCGGTGTTGGGTGGTGGCTCCACCCGTTCCGGGACGACTACAGCACGACGCTCGCGCTGAAGGTCGCGATCGTGATCCCGCTCATCGGTTTCGGTGCGCTGAACCGCTACCGCAACGTCCCGCGGTACGCATCCGTGGGGTCGCAGCACATGCTCCTGACGGTGGCCGGGGAGCTCGCGCTCGCGGCGGCCGTCCTCCTGGCGACCGGCCTCCTCACCGGCCTCCCGCCCAAGCCGATCGAGGAGCCGGCCCCTCCGGCGACTCGGCCGCTCGTCGTCACCGGGTCGGACTTCGCGACGACGACGAGGGTCCGGCTCGCGATCTCGCCGGGGACCGTGGGTCCCAACACGTTCGTGGCCGGCGTCACGGACTACGACAGCGGCGAGCCGGTCGACGCGCGGAGGGTCTCGCTCACGGTCGACCTGCCCGGTCAGCCCGACGTGGGGTCGACGTTGCCCCTCGAGCTCGTGGGCGGGTCGTGGTGGGGGCAGGGGACGGCGCTCGCGCAGCCCGGCACGTGGACCGTGACCGTGCTCGTCGAGGGGAGCGCGAGCTCCGTCGAGGTGCCGCTCCAGGTGACGCCGATGACGCCGGGTCACCACGTCGACATCTCGGACGTCCCGGGCCAGCCGACCCTGTACACGATCACGCTCGAGGGCGGAGTCGAGATCCAGGCCTACGTCGACCCGGGCGAGCCGGGCCGAACCAACCAGGTCCACGTGACCGCCTTCGACGCGGACGGGATGGAGCTGCCGCTGCATGCGGCCATGCTCTCGATCACGCCCCCCGATGGTGCGCCGTTCGAGCCGAAGTTGTTGCGGTTCGGCCCGGGGCACTTCGCTGCGAACATCGACCTCACCGCGGGGACGTGGTCGTTCGACGCCACCGTCCATGCGGAGACCGGGCAGGTCCTCTCCGCGTCGTTCCAACAGACATTCGAGGAGTGAGAGGATCCGACCGTGCGGAGGATGCCGAGGCACGCCCTGATCGTCACCACGGCGATCGTCCTGGCGGCCTGCGGGAGCTCGGATGACGGAGGGAGCGGCGCGACCGGCGGGACCTCTGCCGACCGCCCGAGCAGCACCGCGAGGCTCGCGATCGTCTCCCCGAGGGTCGGTGAGGTCGTCCACGGCTCCAGCGTCGATCTCCACGTGAAGCTCCGGGGCGCCAGGCTCGTCCCGGCGACCACCACCCACATCGTTCCGGACGAGGGACACTTGCACGTGATCTTGGACGACACGCTGATCTCGATGACCCAGGGCCTCGAACAGACGATCCCCGACGTCCCACCCGGGGAACATCGGATCACGGTCGAGTTCGTTGCGAGCGATCATGCGCCGTTCGACCCCCGCGTGGTGTCGGTCGTCGCGTTCGAGGTGAAACCCTGAGCACGCGCATCGAACGCGTGAGCACGCGCGTCGAGGCCCCGGAGACCCGGGCGGCGACGCTCGTCGTCGTCCTCGGTGTCGCGGTGCTGGTCGCGCGTCCCTTCGCGCAGGCGGCCACGGGAAGCCGCGTCGCGTTGTTCGCAGCCTCGTACCTGACGATCGGACTGGCTTCGATCGCCGTCCCGCTCGAACGCGAGCGCCCACACCTGGCGCCGGGTCTCGCGCTCCTGTGGGGGTTCGGCGCCGTCGTCGTGGCGGCAAACATCTCTGGGTCGCCGGTCCCGCTCCCATGGAGCGCGGCCGCCGTCCCACTCTCGCTCATGGCGGCGGTGGCCGAGGAGGCGCTGTTCCGCCGGCTCGCCTATGCCAGGCTCGTACCGTTCGGGGCCGCCGTCGCGGTCGTGGGCTCCGCGCTGCTCTTCGGGCTCGTGCACATTCCGGCGTACGGGGTCACGGCGCTGCCCGTCGACGTGGGCGCCGGACTGCTGTTCGGATGGCAGCGGTGGGCCTCGGGGACTTGGACGGTCCCCGCCGCGACGCATGCGTTCGCCAACGCGCTGGTGGTGCTTCGATGAGGCGGCCGGCGGTAATCGTGCTCGCGTTCGCGACGTTCGCCTGCGCCTCGTGCACGACCTCCTCCCCCGAGCCGATCAGGATCGGCGCGGTCTACCCGCTCTCGGGCGCCCAGGGCCCCGGGGGCATCGACGAATTCGAGGGTGTGCGCCTCGCCGTCCAGCTCGTGAACGCAGACGGCGGGGTGGGCGGCCGCCCGATCGAGCTCGTCCCCGTCGACACCCCGAGCGCGGACGCCGCGCCCGGCGCGATCGCCGAGCTCCACGACGACGGGGTCCGCCTGGTCTTGGGGAGCTACGGGAGCACGATCTCGGAGCCGGCCGCCGAGGCCTCCGCGCGCCGGGGCATGCTGTTCTGGGAGACCGGCGCGGTGGGCGAGATGACCGGCCGCGGCGCCGGCGAGCTCGCGTTCCGCGTCGCTCCCTCGGGGGCGATCCTGGGCCGCAACGCGATCTCGTTCGTCGCGGACGAGTACGCGCCGGTGCTCGGCGTCGATCCGACCAAGCTCCGGTACGCCATCACGCTGGTGGACGACGCGTACGGACGCGCGGTGGCGCAGGGCGCACTCGACGAGCTCACGGCGCGCGACCTCCACCTGGTCGGGAGGTTCGGCTACGACCCGCGGGACGTGAACATGCACGCCTTCGTTCGCCGCCTGGCCGCAAGCCGGCCGGATGTGGTGTTCGTCTCCGCGTATCTGCGCGATGCGATCGCGATGCGGCGCGAGATGGTGCGGCAGGGCCTCGACGTGCTCGTGGGGATCGGCACGTCCTCGAGCTACTGCATGCCGGCGTTCGGCTCCACGCTCGGGAGGGACGCGGTCGGGCTGTTCGCCTCGGACAAACCCGCATCCGGCGCGCTGAACGTCGATGGTCTCACGCCCGACGGCCGGGCGCTGTTCGAACGCGCACAGGCCGCCTACACCGGACGCTTCGGCGGCCGGATGACCGCCGCCGCGCTGGCCGGCTTCTCGGGCGCCTGGGCGCTGCTGCACGACGTGCTGTCGGCCGCCGCGCGGCCGACGCCGCCGGCGATCGCGGCGGCCGCGAACGCGGTCGACCTGCCGCAGGGCTCGCTCCCGAACGGCAGCGGGTTGCGGTTCGGCGAGCCCGGGACGGTGACCGCCGGCGCGAACGTGCTCGCAACCAGCGTGGTGTGGCAGTGGCAGGCACCCGGCGAGTACGCCGTGGTCTGGCCGCCGCGTTACGCGACGAGCCCGATCGAGCGGCTCGACCCCCTGCCGTGAGCGTTCGGTCGCGCGCGCTCGGCGCCGGCCTCGCGGTCGTGCTGGTGTACACGGCGACCGCGGTCCTGTCCGGACACCTCAGCCCGCTCTCGAGGGGGCCGCTCCTGGACGGTCTCGCGCCGCCCACGGCCTATCGCTGGGTCGAGCCGCCCCCCGAGCTCGCGGCCACCAACCAGAAGCCCACCCCCGGCACCTTCACGGTGAAGCTCGGGAACGACGGGAGCAAGACGGCGGTGTTCACCACGGACGACGCCCAGGTCACGGTGATCCTGCCCGAGGGGTCCTTCGCGGCCGCCGAGGGACAGCGCAGCGTGCAGGTCGCCGTGGACCCGCTCGCGGGCGCGATCGCCCACCCGGACGACCGGCTCCACGTCGTGGGCAACGTCTACCTGGTCGAGGCGACCTACGAGCCCTCGGGGGACGCCGCGAAGCTCGCGAACCCGGCGAACGTGGTCATCGTCTATCCCCTGCTCGCGAACGACCACGGCAGCCACTCGATCATATGGTCGAGGTCCGGCGAACGGTGGACTGCCCTCGACACCGACGACCTGCCGAGCATCCAGCAGGCAGGCGCTGACATCGAGGAGCTGGGCTACCTCTCGGTGGCCGGACAGCCGGCGTCGCCCACCTTTGGGTCCGGAACCGGAGGCGGATCGTCCGTCGCCACGATCGCGATCGTCG
>DASUMC010000127.1:0-5847 GCA_036277855.1 Actinomycetota bacterium | reverse complement strand
CGACGTGGCTGTGATGCCAGATCACGTCGTGGAACCGTTCCCGCGCGATCCGCTTCGAATCCCTCGCGAGTCCCGCGAGCTCGTCCTCCGTGATCTTCGAGAAGTTCCGGTCGATAAGGAACCTGGGCACGCGGGACCACCTCCGGCGACGAAGGATACCCCGTGCGAGCGTTCTGGGCCCGGAGGGCGAGTTGCTCCCTGGCGGTCTACCCGGCCCCGCCATCGCCTCTTCGGACGGTACGCGCTAGGTTGGCGTGAAGCTGCGGAGAGGCTCTCGTGGCCTCGGGAAGGAGGAAGGCATGGACAAGGTGGTGCACTTCGAGATCCCGGTCGACGACGCGGCCAGGGCTCGTGAGTTCTACGGCTCCGCCTTCGATTGGGACCTGACCGAGATGGACATGGGTGGCGGCAACATGTACACGACGGTCACGACCACCCCCATCGACGAGACGACACAGCAGCCGACCGAACCCGGCGCCATCAACGGCGGTCTCATGAGGCGGACCGGTGACACGCCTGCCCCGGTCGTCACGATCGGGGTCACGTCGATCGACGAGTCTCTGAAGAAGGTGGAGGCGGGCGGTGGCGCCACGGTGCAGCCGCGCACCGAGATCCCGGGGATGGGCGCCTTCGCCTACTTCAAGGACAGCGAGGGCAACGTGGCCGGGTTGTGGGAGACCCCTCTCTCCTGACCCGAACCGATCGTGCGGAGCGGTCGGTCTACTCGAGCCACGCTCCATCGCGCATCAGGACTCGGCCCTCGAGCTCGTTCGACTCGCGCCACGCCTGGATCTCCTGCGGGGCGATCCGCAGGTAGACCTACTCGTCCGCGAGCGTCCGCGGATCGAACCCCGTCGAACGCGCGTGCGCATCCTCGAGCTCGGGGTCGACACCGACCGGGATCGGCTCGACCCTGCCTTCGACGATCACGACGTCGCGGGTCGGCCCGAGCGCGGCGCGAACCCAGCCGGCCCGGATCAGGTTCCCGGCGGTCGGGCTCGTCCTGGGTGTGGCGATCGTCAGCGTCGACCCGTCCCAGTGATACGAGAGCGGGACGAGGTAGGCGCTCGCATCCTCGCCCGCCGAGGCGACCCACAGGTCGACATCACGGCTCAGCCTCTCCAGCGTGTCGGCGATGCGATCCGCCCGAGATCGCACCGGCGGTGGCGGGGCCTCCTCCGGCATGCCCGAATGCTATGACGAACGGGAGACGTGACGGACGCGAACGGGCCGGCCCGACATGGGCCGGCCCGTCCGATGACGCGTTCCCCGCGGGCGCTTCAGCCTCGGTCGAGGCGTCGTCCGGTCGACCAACCGGAACCCGCGAGGTCGGTGAGCTGGTTGGATTCTGCCGGCTTCCCGGCGAACGGGCGGGGGCTGGTGGCCCCGGCCCGCGAGGGACGGCTCAGCAGCCAGTCACCTCGAGGGTCTCGAGCTGTTTCGGCAAGGACCACCTCCTTTCTCCCGTACCCGCATGGTGCGGCAGAACCTCGGGGAAGGCAACCAACGAGGTCACGAACTCCGGGGGTCGGTCCGAGGCGACAGGCGAACGAACGGATGCGGGTGTCAGCCGCGGAACCGATACCCGGCGCCGCGGATCGTCTCCACGACATCACGTCGGAGCTTCTTGCGGAGATACCCCACGTAGACCTCCACCACGTTGGAGCTCGGATCGCGGTCGTAACCCCAGACCTGATCGAGGAGCTGGGCCTGTGAGAGGACCTGACCCGCATGTCGCATCAGCGTCTCGAGCAAGGTGAACTCCCGGGGCGTGAGGTCGACCGATCTCCCACCGATCCGGACCTCCCGTGTCGCGACGTCGATGGTGACGCGCCCGTGGGAGACCGTGGTCGACACCGTCTGATCCGCCGCGCGAAGCCTCGCCCGGATCCGGGCGAGCAGCTCCGAGAAACTGCAGGGTCTCGTCACGTAGTCGTCGGCCCCGGCGTTCAGGATCGCCACCGGATCGGGGACCGCATCGCTCGAGGTGAAGATGATCACGGGCACCGACGAGCCGGCGGCACGCAACGTGGTGAGGATCTTCTCCCCCGTCACCGTGGGCAGGACGAGATCCAAGACGATGAGGTCGAGATCCGACGATCTCGACATCTCCAGCCCTTCGGCGCCGTCACACGCGGTTCGCACGACGAAACCCTCGGCCTCGAGCCCCCGCTTGATGAACGAAGCGACGGGGGGTTCCTCCTGAACGACCAGCAGGTTCACGAGCACCCCTTCCGGTCGAACGATCCGAGCGAGGTGATCCCCGGAGGAGACCGCCCATTCCTCCCACCATGTTGGACGGCCGGTCTCCGGTCGACAAAACACCAGGACCCCGTGTACGACCGTGAGGCGGATAAGGGGTCTCTCAGCGGCGTCTCAGCTTGGCTTCAGGACCGCCTGACAAGCTGAAGATTCGCGGGAAGGAGGTGCGACCATGCAAGGAACTCCATGGGTCGTCGTCGAAGCCGACGACAAGCAGACCATCCAGCGAGAGTTCGCTCAGGGCGAGATCGTGGATCAGTTCCCCTCCAAGCAGCACGCGGTCTTCCTCGTGCAGACCCCCAAGGTGCCGTCCATGCCGAACACGGTGCTCCAGGGCCCCATCTACGGGGTAGGCATCTTCCGGGACGAGCGGAGAGCGCGCACGCTCGCCAAGCATCTCGCTGACAGCTAAACCCCCTCGGGGGCACGCACCGCGGGCGGACGGGTCCAGGCGGCCGATCAGGCCTCCGGATCCGTCCGTTCGCGTTCGCGCGTTCACCCCAGGGGTTGGACGTCAGCGAGCGTCGCCCGCAGCCGTTCGGCCGCGGCGGCCGCAGCCCCGAGCTCCCCGTCGACGACGGCGACCTGGATCGTGCCGATCTCGGTGTTGATCCGCTCCAGGACCCGAGCATCGACCGCGTCCCGGATCCGGTCGCGGTCGTAGTCGAGCGCGAACGCGTCGGCACCGACCCCGTCGGAGCGTGACCTCGGTCCGGAACGGCTTCCCCTCGACGTGGCCGAACATCAGGACCGACTCCTGGAGGGAGACGGGGAAGAGCGGATTGGCGATGTTCGTCGGATCCGAGAACGTCGGCATCGTGAGGTCGACCCGCTCGCTCTCCGGAGCGACCGGGATGTGGGCCGGCACGGCCGGCTGCGAGATCGTCGTGACGTTCGCACCCGTGGCTCCGTCAGATGCCGAACCGACCCGCTCGCGCCCATCGGCGAGGCGGCGTCGCTGCTGCTGCTGTAGGCGGCTGCCACGAGCGCGACCGCGACGATCAGCACGAGCCGGCGCGGGCCGTTCGACCGGTCGCGTGGCACGAGCCACTGATGCCTGTTCATGCTTCCTCCGTCGTCCGGGATCGGCCGGATTAGTCGTCGCTCGAGCCGTCTTGGTCGTTTGATCCGTCGTCGTCGGCCTCCTGGCCGAGCACGCGGAAGTTCGCGTCGAGGCGGACCTCGACCACTCGCCCGTCGTCCAGGCCCACTTCGACGCCGTACGCGGCGCCGTCGTCGCCCGCCTCGGTCTCCATCACGGTTCCGCCACCGGTGAACTCCAGCGCTGCCGCGCGGGCGCGGTCCAGCGTCGAGCCCGTGAGCGGCCGGTCCGTGTCCCCCCCTCCGGTGGCAATGGCGACGCCTGTACCACCGCCGACGAGCACCAGCGCGAGCGCGCCTCCAGCGATCCACTTCGTCCTGCGATCCATGCGATCGACCTCCTCCGTGTGCTGCTCGAGCCAGGATGACGGAACGGCGATGAGAGGAGCGTGAATGGCGGATGAGAGCGCCTGCGGACGCTCAGATCCCGGCGAGGAAGTCGAACACCGACCGCCGGAACTCGTCGGCCGCGGCGGGGTCGCCGAACTCGAGGATGTCGGTCCCGTGCTCTCCCGTGTCGAGGACGACGACCTCGGTGGGCGGCGGAGCCACTCGTTCGACCGCCGGGAGCGCGACGGCATCGCTGTCGAACTCGCCCGCCGCCAGGAGCTTCGGAACGTGCACGGCCCGCACCTGCTCGGTCACGGGGACGCCCGCGTACAGATCGACCCCGGACAGCCAGATGAGGCCGTCGGCATCCAGACCCTGGGAGAGCGCGTACATCGATTCCATCGCCCCGAGGCTCGCGCCCCCGACGACGACCCGGCTCGGCCCTCGCTCGCGGAGCAGATCGACCGCGTACGCCAGGTCCTTCCAGCCGGCGTCGCTCGCCCGCCCGCCCGAGCAGCCGAGCTCGCCCCCCGGACACACGCCCCGCCGGTCGTACGTCAGGACCAGGTACCCGCGATCGGCGAGCAGGGCCGCGAACCCGAGCCACTGGGATTGGTCGCCGGGCCGCATGTGTCCCAGCACGACGCCGACGTCACCGGAACCGAAGACGCGACCCTCCAGCCGCACCCCACCCGCTCCGCGGAACCGCACCGATTCCGACATCGAGAGGGCCTCGGTCTGATCGAACGCGGGGAAGGCGGACGTTACCTGCGAGGAAGGGGAGGCGGAGGGAGACGGGGTCGGTCCGGACCGCTCGCCGGCGCAGCTCGCCACGGCCAGTGCCAAACATGCCGCCGATACGATCGATCGCGTTCGCATCTCTCAGATGGATACGAGCCGGCCGGCGAGAGAGCTTTCGGAACGCTGTCACCCGTTCCCAGGCGCCTCGGCGGGCAGCGACAGGCGCTGACCGACCTAGGCCGGGGGCGGGGTCATCCGCAACAGTTCCTCTCGGTCCGAGCCTCCCGACACGGCGATGGCCAGGACCACGCCGACGCCCTTCGCGTAGAGCTTGTACTCGAGCACCCTCGGGTGCAGCGGCGTGAACTCCTTGATCAACACGGCGTCCCGGAAGTGTCCGAACGGCACCTGAGCCTGCTCGTCGAGGCTCAGGATCTCGGCGGCATCCTCCGCCTCGCCCGCGAGGTACTCCTGCCGGTAGGTGAGCCCGACCCGGGGGTCCGCCGGCATGATCACGCCCGCCTGGGCGCCGTCGACGCCGGCCTCCCACGACCCGGCCGTGCTCACGACGACCCCGTCCTCGTACTCCTTCGTGTTCTCGCCCAGGTACCAGACGTTCCCGCACGCGTCCTGTGCGTACCAGTCGAACGTGTTCTCCACGAGATCGCCCCGCTCGGTCACCTTGTCGTGCACCACCACCGCGTCGATGCCGAGGATCGCCCGGGTGCGCGAGGTGACGGTCACGTCGACGCGCTGCCTCGTGCCTTCCGGCTCGGTCTCGCGGTACGTCCCCCTGGTGCCCGGTCGCATCGGCAGGTACGGGTTGTCGATCCGCTCCACGAAGTCGGCCGGATCGAGCACGACCCGGTCGTTGTCCTGCGGGAGCGGCGCGGAACAGTTCACGGCGCCGGCGATCCCGCTCGGCACGGCCACGGTGGCGAGCCCGATGCCGACCATCAGCGTTGCGAGCCTTCGAAACATGACGACCTCCTCGTGTCGGTGATGCGTCCCGTGTTCGATGTCCGAGGATGCGCCGAGGACGATGAGAGCTTCGTGAGCGACGAGCGACCGCGATGCCGGCGCCCTCTCTACACTGCCGAGGTGAGCGACGGGAGCATGATCGCGATCGTCGAGCGGGCTCTCACGCCCGACGAGTACCGCCGCCTGCGTGCGAGCGTCGGCTGGAACGAACTGAGCCCGGACGGCATCCGGGCGGGCCTGTCGGGCTCCCTGTACTCGGTCGTGCTCGAGCGCGACGGCGACGCCGTCGGATGCGGCCGCGTGGTCGGGGACGGGGGCGTCTATTTCTACGTGCAGGACGTCATCGTCGTGCCCGAGCTCCAGGGGCTGGGATGGGGCGCGCGCATCATGGACGCCGTGATGCGCTACCTCGACGCGTCGGTTCGGCCGGGC
>DASUMC010000126.1:0-4634 GCA_036277855.1 Actinomycetota bacterium | reverse complement strand
ACGATCCTGCCCTCGAACGTCGTCGAGTCCTACGTCTGGTCGCGGATGGCCGACCTGCCGTGGGACCAGTGGCCCGACGAGCTGGCGAGCGTGTTCTCGCGGATCCCTTCCTATCTGATGGCCGACCGGCGCGATCGCGGCGAGTTCCTGCGGACGTTCTTCCGTCGCTACGAGGGCGCGACGGTGGAGGGCATCTCGCGTCTGGTCGAGGAGATCGTGTCCGAGTTCATGCTCCAAAAGGTCTCGGCGGCCGCGGTCCGGCGGATCCGGGACCACCGCGCCGCCGGGCACCGCACGATGATGATCACGGCGGCGGCCGAGCCGTTCGTCCAGCCGCTCGCGCCGCTGTTCGACGAGGTGATCGCGGCGCGGCTCGAGATCCGCGACGGCGCGTACACGGGCTACCTGGCCGAACCGCCCCTGGTGGGGGAGGCGCGCGGCGCCTGGCTCCGCCGGTACGCCGAGCTCGAGGGCGCGGACCTGAAGTCGTCGTACGCGTACGCGGACTCGCACTCGGACCTCGCGCTGCTGCGGGCGGTCGGCAACCCGGTGGCGGTCTCGCCGGACGCGGCGCTGCTGCGCGTGGCCAAGCGCCGGCGCTGGCCGATCGAGGACTGGCGGATGGCGGGTGGGATGCCGCGCGTGCGGTTCCCGAAGCCGGCGGTGCGCTGAGATGACCACCCAGGCCATCGAGCTCTACCGCTCGGTCCCGCGGTATCTGACCGCCCGGGCCGTCGGCGACCGCCTCCCTGGTCTCCTGAGCGGGCCGCTCGCGCCGATGCGGTTCGTCAACCGCAAGGACGTCGTGCCGCTCGGGCCCGGCTGGGGTCGCGTTCGGCCGCTGCTCTCCGGGATCTGCGGCTCCGACCTCGCGACGATCTCCGGAAGATCGAGCTTCTACTTCTCGCCTCTCGTCTCGCTCCCGTTCGTCCCCGGCCACGAGGTCGTCGGCGAGCTCCTGGACGACGTCGACGATCTCCCGCAGGGCACACGGATCGCGCTCGAACCCGTCCTGAGCTGCCTCGCCCGCGGCCTCGACCCCTGTGACAACTGCAAGACGGGTCTCACCGGCCGATGCGACCGCGTCACCACCGGCCACGTGAGCGCCGGCCTGCAGACCGGCTACTGCGCCGACACCGGCGGCGGCTGGAGCAAGATGTTCGTCGCGCACCGGTCGCAGCTCCACCCGGTGCCCGACGGGCTCTCCGAACGCAAGGCGGTCCTGCTCGAGCCGCTCAGCTGTGCCGTCCACACCGCGCTGCGCGCGAACCTCGAGCCCAACGCGAACGTCGTGGTGATCGGCGCCGGCACGGTCGGCATCCTCACGCTCCTCGCGATCAAGGAGCTCACGAAAGCCGGCCACGTGGCCGTGGTCGCCAAGCACGCCCGGCAGCGGGACTGGGCGGGCGCGTTCGGTGCGAACGAGATCGTCGACCCGAAGGAGGCGACCAACGCGGTCCGACGGGCCACCGGCGCGATGAAGCTCAAGCCCGAGCGGGGCGCCTCGTTCCTGCTCGGCGGCGCCGACGTCGCGATCGACTGCGTCGGCTCGCGTTCGAGCCTGAACCTCGCGCTGCGGATCACGCGCGCTGGCGGCCGCGTCGTCGTGAGCGGCATCCCGACCGAGGGCGCCGACCTCACGCCGCTCTGGTTCCGCGAGCTCGAGCTCGTCGGCGCCTACACCGGCGGGTACGAGACCGTCGGCCGGGGGAAGAACGAGACCACGACCCACAGCTTCGACCTCGCGACCACGATCGCCACCGAGAACCCGATCGACCGGATCGTGGGCGCGACCTACCCGCTCCGCCGCTGGCGCGAGGCGATCGATCACGCGCTCGGCGCGGGCAAGCTCGGGACGCTGAAGGTGGCGTTCGATCCACGGCTCGACTGACACACGCCAAGAGAACAGAAGGAGACACGACGACATGGCACGACCGGGCTTCGTCCTCGAGGTCGACGAACGCACGCCGCCGCTCCTGGTCCACCAGGGCGAGGGGTTCCGGCTCCAGAAGTTCCCGCTCGGCTCGCGGGTGATCTACCCGCCGGACTCGCTCCCCAGGCTCCGCGGGCTGCGCAACCACATCCGGCACGCGCTCGACCACCCGCACGACTCGGAACCCCTCAAAGAACTCCTCAAGCCTGGCATGAGACTCACGATCGCGATCGACGACATCTCGATCCCGCTGCCGCCGATGCAGAGCCCCGACATCCGCCAGCTCGTGCTCGAGGAGGTGATCGAGCTCGCGGCCCGCCGTGGTGTCGAGGACATCAAGCTCACCATGGCGAACTCGCTCCATCGCCGGATGACCGCGGACGAGATCAAGCACGCCGTCGGCGAGCGCGTCTTCCGCTCGTTCTACCCGAAGGACCTGAGGAACCACGACGCCGAGGACCCCGACAACCTCGCCTACGTCGGCAAGACCGACAAGGGCGAGGAGGTCGAGATCAACAAGCGGGCCATGGAGTCCGACCTGCTGGTCTACGTGAACATCAACCTGGTCGCGATGGACGGCGGCCACAAGTCGGTGCCGGTCGGCCTGGCGAGCTACCGCAGCGTGAAACACCACCACAACGTCGAGACGATGCTGCACTCGAAGTCGTACATGGACCCGCGGCCGGGCAGGAGCGCGATCCACGACTCGTGCAAGCGGATGGGCGACCTGCTCACGGCCAACGGCCTGAGGGTCTTCACGATCGAGACCACGGTGAACAACGAGACGTTCCCCGACCCGTTCGGCTTCATGAACAAGCGGGAGTGGGAGTGGTCGCTGCTCGAGCAGGGGACCTACCTGGCCGCGAAGAAGGGGAACGACCTCGGCCCCTCGGCCGCCAAGCACCAGATCTGGACGCGCATCAAGTCGCCCTACGGCGTGACCGGCGTCAACGCCGGCGAGACCGAGGCCGTGCACGAGCAGACGCTGGCAACGCTGCACCGGCAGCAGCTGGTCGAGGTCAACGGGCAGTCGGACATCATGGTCGTGGGTATCCCGTACCTGACGCCGTACAACGTCAACTCGATCCTGAACCCGATCCTCGTGCACTGCATGGGCCTGGGGTACCTGTTCAACATGTATCGCAACAAGCCGGTCGTGCGGCCCGGCGGCGCGATGATCATGTTCCACCCGGTGCCGAACGAGTTCCACCAGGTGCACCACCCCTCCTACGTCGACTTCTTCGAGGAGGTCCTGTCCGAGACCACCGATCCCTCCACGATCGAGTCGAAGTACGAGGAGCGCTACGCGAACGACCCCTGGTACATCCACCTGTACCGCAAGAGCTACGCGTACCACGGCGTCCACCCCTTCTACATGTGGTACTGGGGGGCCCACGGGCTCGACTACCTGGGCGACGTGATCATGGTGGGCGGCGATCCGAAGACGTGTGACCGGCTGGGCTACCGCGCGGCGTCGAGCTTCCGGGACGCCCTTGAGATGGCGGGGGAGACCGTCGGGCGCTCGCCCTCGATCACGTACTTCCACGTGCCGCCCCTCGCGATCGCGGACGTGCGCTGATGAGCTGGACGCGCGAGATCCGCGAGGTGGCCAGGGGCTGGCGCTGGGGCCGCCGAACGATGACGCCCCGCTCTGCTCTGGACTCGACCCCGCCACCGAAGATCTGGAGCTACCCGACGGACTGGGCCAGGACGGCGGCTGGGCGCGTCGCTCGAGACGTGATCCTGGACGCGGCGCTCAAGCCGATCATCTGGAACGAGACCACGCCCGAGGTGTTCGGCCTGGACAACCTCGAGGGCGTCGGGGGGCCGGTGATGTTCATCTCGAACCACTCGAGCCACCTGGACGCCTCGATCATCCTGACCTCGCTGCCCCACACGTGGCGCGAGAAGACCGCGACGGCCGCCGCCAAGGACTACTTCTTCGACGTGTGGTGGCGCTCGGCGTTCACCGCCCTCGTCTACGCGGGGTTCCCGGTCGAGCGCGGCGCCGGCGAAAAGGCGACGCACAAGGCCAAGGAGCTGATCCGCGACGGGTGGAACATCATCGTGTTCCCCGAGGGGACGCGTTCGATCGACGGGTGGCTCCAGCGGTTCCGCCACGGGACGTCGCGGCTGGCGCTCGACATGAAGATGCCGGTGGTGCCGATCGCGATCGTGGGCGCGTACGCGGCCATGCCGAAGGGACGCTCGTGGCCGAGGAAGGGGCGGCCTCCCATCCGGGTTCGGTACGGGCGGCCGATCTACCCGCGCGAGGGGGAGACGCATCAGCAGCTGTCGCTGCGGATGCAGCAGGGCGTGGCCGAGCTGTTCGACGAGGACCGCACGTCGTGGTGGGAGGCGTCGCGCCGTGCCGCCAGGGACGAGACGCCCAGCCTCGCCGGCCCTGTCGGCCCGGGGTGGCTCCGGACCTGGGAGGGTTCGCGCCCGATCCGGCGCAGCGGCAAGCCCCCGACCTGGCGATGACGCGCACGGGCGGCGAGGTCCGCCGGCACGCGCTCATCGAGGAGGCCATCCGGGCGTTCGGCCGCGAGGGCTACTCGGGCGCGAGCCTGGACCAGATCGCGACGGCGGTCGGGATCCGCAAGCAGACGCTCCTGTACTACTTCCCGACGAAGGACGCGCTGCTCGAGGCCTGCCTCCAGGCGGCCGGCCAGCGCGTGGCCGAGGAGATCGCCCAGGC
>DASUMC010000125.1:0-8181 GCA_036277855.1 Actinomycetota bacterium | reverse complement strand
GAAGGCAGGACCGATGGTCAGTGACCATCGAGCGGTGAGCTCCTCGACGAGGCCGGGGAGCGATCCCAGCCAGGCTCGGCCTGCCGCCCCGTTCGCGGACAGGTTCATCCGAACCACCTCATCCGGGATCTCGAGCGCGGTCACGGCGTGGACGATGGCGTGGCGAGCCGGCCGTCGGCCATCTGGAGCACGCGGTCCAGCCGTGGCGCGAGCGACACGTTGTGAGTGGCGATGAGGCAGGTGCCCCCCTCGGCGGCGGCGCGCCCGAACGCCTCGAGCACCCGCCGCTCCGACACGGCGTCCTGGTGTCCCGTCGGCTCGTCCGCGAGCACGATGGTCGGCGCCAGCACGAGCGCGCGGGCCACGGTCGTCCGTTGCTGCTCGCCGAGGGACGTCTCCTTCGGGTAGCGCGCCGAGAGGTGGGCGATCCCCAGATCCTCCATCAGCTCGTCGACACGCCCCCGGAGCTCCTCGAGCCGGCCGCGGAGCCGGGCCGGGTACTCGAGGTTCTCGCGGACGGTGAGCTCGTCGAAGAGCCCGAGCTTCTGCGGTACGACCGCGAGCTCGTCCCAGCTGGGGATCCCGGATCCGACCCCCGCTCGTCCCTCGGGTCGCTCGATCGTTCCGGCGTCCGCGTGCTCCCAGCCCGCGATCACGTTGAGCAGGGTGGTCTTGCCCGAACCCGACCGCCCGACGAGCCCGACGAGCTCGCCCGCGCGGAGCGTGAGGCTCACGTCGTCGAGCGCGTGGACCACCTCGTCCCCGCGCCGGTAGGCCTTCGAGAGCCCGTTCGCGTCCAGGACGGACGGGAGCTCGGGTTCGGTGGCCGTCCTGGTCACCGGGGGCCGCCACCGGTCGGCGCGGTCGGGTTGGGCCGGGGTCGCGGCCGGGCGGAACGCGGCGGCGCTGGAACGACCGGCCGCGTCGGCGGGGCTGCCCGTCGACGACCGGCGGATCCCGTGGTCGAGCTCGAGCGCGGCGTCGGCCCGTCGCATCACCGATCGGTCGTGGGTCGCGACGACGAACGTCACCCCGGCGCGCGCGAGTTCGACCATCGTGTCCATCACATGGCTGGCGGAGGCGCTGTCGAGCTCGGCCGTCGGCTCGTCGGCCACCACGATCGTCGCGCCGCCCATCAGGACCTCCGCGATCGCGGCCCGCTGCTGTTCGCCACCCGAGAGCTCCGAGGGCAGGTGGTCGACACGCCCCCGGATCCCGAGGGTCGAGAGCAGCGCCTCCTGGTCGATCCGCGGCGGACGGTGGGTGAGCCCGCGCGCGAGCCTCAGGTGCTCGCCCACGGTGAGGTGGGGGAGGAAGTTGTCCGACGGCCGCTGGAACAGGTACCCGACGGTCGCACGGCGGAACCGGCGGAGCGTCCGCGCGGACGCGTCGTGCACGCTCGTCCCTTCCACCACGAGCGTGCCGCTCGTCGGCCGGTCGAGCCCCGCGATCAGGCGGAGCAGCGAGGACTTGCCGCTGCCCGAGGGCCCGACCACCGCGAGCAGCGCTGAGGCGGGGACCGCCGCCGAGAGTCCCTTCAGGGCGCGCACCTCGCCGCTCGCGGTCCGGTAGGTCTTCACCAGGTCGTCGCAGCGCGCGGCGACCTCCGGCTTCCTGCCCGTCTCCGGTGCCTCAGTCCGCAAGCCGCATCACCTGCCCGAGGTCGGCGGAGCGGGCGCGCCGTTCGGTGAGCCACCCACCGACGAGGGCCGCCAGCAGCAGGGCCGGCGCCCCGAGCGCGACGAGGACGACCGGGACGACCGTGATCGGGTCCGGCGGGATCGACTCGATCGGGTCCAGCAGCGGGACGGTGAGCCGCGCCGCGACGATCGCGAGGACGGTGCCGGCCACGTAGGCGATCACGAGCATCGCGCCGACCTCCATCGCGAGCGCGACGAGGTGGCCGGAGGACCGCATCCCCATCCGCAGCGACAGGCCGTACGAGACGACCTCGGCCCGCTGGCGGGCCTGCAGGTACATGAGCATCGCGGCGAACAGGAGCAGCGCCGCCAGGACGCCGAGCCCGTTCATCACGAGGAACGTGTCGATCACGGCGGCGATGTACGAGATGTCCTTCACCTCGTCCGCGGTGAGGACGAGCGAGGGGGTGTAGTCGAGCCCGGCCAGTGCGGCGCGCGCGGCGCGAGGGGTCCCGCGGATCCAGAGCTCGTCGCTCGCGCCCGCGACGGTCAGGGGGTCGGGTGCGTCCCCGACCGCGTCGAGGAGATGCCGCGCGTCGACCACGACGAGCGGCCGGAGCGACGTCATGCCGGGAAACGCGTTCGCGCGCCCGACGATCTCGATCGGCAGGGTCTGCCGGTCGAGCGTGATCGAGTTCGGGAAGGCGTTCGGGGCCGAGGCCATGAGCACCGGGAGCCCGCCCCCGGACGGCTCCGAGATCCGGTCCAGGAGCGTCTGGAGCGGCTCCGAGGAGAAGGCCGGGTCCCAGAACGCGGTCGAGGCGAAGGTCTCCGCGTCGATCGCCAGCAGGTCGAACGGCACGCCGGGCCGCAGCTCGCCCGCCTGGAGGCGGCGGACCGCGCGGGTGACGGGCAGCGGGAACGTCTCCGGCGTCGCGTTCACGCTGTCGATGCGAGCCTGCACGTCGCTCCCGACGTACACACCCGCCTTGGCGTCCACCGTGGTCCGCATCGAGCGCGCCACGGTCTGCGCCTGCACGAACAGCCCGAGGCAGAGCCCGGCGGCCGCGATCAGGAGCAACGTCAGCCGCGAGCGCGCCGCGAGCCGATGCACCGCGAGGTAGGCGGGGGTGCCCCACCCGCCGCTCCGGCCGCGCGCCCACCGAAGGACCAAGACCACCGCGCGCGCCACCAGCGCGACGAAACCGGCGAGGAACGCGAGCGGGAAGGCGAAGAGCAGCAGGCTCGGCGCCGTGGTCCCGAGCGAGCGGTCCACCACGACCGCGCCGCCGCTCCGCAGCCGCTGCAGGATCAGCAGTGAGAGGCCGATCAGGACCAGCTCCCACGGGAAGGCCCCCACGAGGCGCAACCGGCTCCGATGATGCTCGGACTGGCGCAGGAACGAGACGGTCGAGACGATCGCGATCGCCGCGACGGCGACGACCCCCGCGGCCGCCGCGGCCCACACCGCCTGCTCCGACGCCGACGACGCCAACGCGGCGCGGGGACCCACCCACCGCACGAGCGCGAACGCGATCCCCAACCCGAGCGCCGCGCCGACCGCGCACGGGATCACGGCCTCGAGCGCCGACCGCCCACCCACCGCCCTCGGCCTCGCGCCCCGGGCGAACAACAGGTTCGACTCGACCCGGCGAGCGGCCATCGCGAACGCACCGGCCCCGGCGACGACCACCAGCGCGACGAGCATCCCGGCGATCCGCAGCAGCCGCGCGGGTCCGTCGATCGCCACGAGCCGCCCGTGGACGTCCCGGACCACGTCGTCCATCGCGCTCCCCCACACGGGACCATTGGAACGGTTGCAGAAGAACCCGATGAAGCACCGGTCGAGCAGCTCTCGGTCGTTGATGTCCTCGGAGATGCGCGAGGTGATGCCGGCCGCGTCCTCGGCCTCCTGAAGCGTGAGGTCGCGCAGCAGCGGCGCCTGCCACGCGTACGCCGCGTGGTCGAGTCCGATCGCACGCGCCGCATCGGCGAACCGGTCTTTCGGCACGATCACCGCCTGGGGAGGCGGCGCACAGTTGCCGCAGTACAGGACGAGGGCGTCGTTCCAGGGCCGCCAGTACCCGGAGGCCCCGCCCTTGTACAGCGACCGGTAGATCCCGCCCACCGGCAACGTCACGATTCCTTCGTCCGGCGAGCCGATCACGATCCGCTCGCCCGGCGTGATGTCGAGGGCGTCCGAGATCAGGTCCGGGACCAACACGCCGTCGGTGGCCGAACCCTCGAGGATCTCCACGTGGTCCGCCGCCTGCTCCCCCATGAACAGGCGGGTGTCCCGCCGCTCGTGTTCGCCGGCGACCGAGATCGGCCTGATCGGCGCGAGCGCCGACTCCAGCGGGTCGCCGAGGTATGGGCTCGGAGCGACGAGCCCCGCGAAGATCGCGTCGACCCTCGGCTCGATGTCGCCGTGCCGGTCCGGCCCCGGCAGCGGCAATGCCCCGTTGCGGTACATCATCCCGACGGCCCAGCGTGTATACGCGGGGTCGTGGATACGGGCCGCGACGAGCTCGCTCGCGGAGGACGAGATGAACAGGGGGTACGCCGATGCGGCGAGCGCGAGCAGGAGCGCGCCCACCGCGATCGAGACGAAGAGCCCCGGGTACCGCAGCAGGACGAGCGGGGCCTTCGACCACAGGGGATCGGCGTCGATCAGCGTGCCGCGGTTCCGTCTGGGTGCCCCCGCCATCGGCCTCCCGTGCTTGGTCGTCAATAGGTTCTACGCCAGAGGACGGCCGCACGTTCGTCCCGGTCGGCACGTCGCGGCCGGATGCCGCTCGTTCCGGTCGCCCGGGAGCCCCGTCCGTCGCCCACCGTACCCGTCCGTATCCTGGGTCCGTGAACGACCGATTCCTCCGAGCGCTCCGGCGCGAGCCCGTCGACCGCACCCCGGTCTGGTTCATGCGCCAGGCCGGCCGGTACCTCCCCGAGTATCGGGAGCTCCGCGGCGATCGCGACATCCTGGACGCGATCCGGGAGCCCGAGGTCGCCGTCGAGCTCACCCTGCAGCCCCTCCGGCGGATGCCGCTCGACGCGGCGATCGTGTTCGCCGACATCATGGTGCCGGTCGCCGCCATCGGGGTCTCCGTCCGGATCGAGTCGGGGGTCGGTCCCGTCGTGGACGACCCGATCCGAGACGCCGCGGACGTCGCCCGGCTCCGGGCGCTCGAACCCGACGTGGACGAGCCCTACGTGGCCGAGACGATCCGCCTCCTCCGCAAGGAGCTCGGGGTCCCGCTGATCGGGTTCGCCGGCGCGCCCTTCACGCTCGCGAGCTACCTCGTCGAGGGCGGCCCGTCGCGCGATCATGTTCGGACCAAGGCGCTGATGCACGGCGACCCAGCCACGTGGTCGTTGCTGATGGACGCGCTCGCGTCGGTCTCGCGCGCCCACCTGCTCGCGCAGATCGAGGCGGGCGCGCAGGCGGTGCAGCTGTTCGACTCCTGGGCGGGTTCGCTCGCGCCGAGCGACTACGCGCGGTCGGTGCGGCCGTGGTCGGCGCGGGTGCTCGCGGAGCTGCCGGTGCCCTCGATCCACTTCGGCGTGGGGACCGGGGAGCTCTTGGCATCGATGGGCGAGGCCGGCGGCGACGCGATCGGCGTCGACTGGCGGGTCCCGCTCGATCGGGCGTGGGAACGGATCGGCGCGGATCGCGCGATCCAAGGCAACCTCGATCCCGCCGTCTGCGTCGCGTCGTGGGAGGCGGTCGAACGCGCCGCCACCGAGATCCTCGACCGCGCGGCGATGCGCGACGGCCACGTGTTCAACCTCGGTCACGGCGTCCTCCCCCACACCCCCGTCGAGAACCTCCAGCGCCTCGTCGACCTCGTGCACGAGCGGACCGCCCGATGAGCCGTCCGCCGATCGGCGTGCTGGTGATGGCGTACGGGACCGCCAGCGGTCCCGACGACGTCGAGCGCTACTACACGGACATCCGGGGCGGACGACGTCCGTCGCCCGAGCACCTCCGGGAGCTGCGCGAACGCTACGCGGCGGTCGGCAACCGCTTCCCGCTGCTGGACATCACCCGGCACCAGGCCGAGGGACTGGAGCGGGAGCTCAACCGTGACGAGGCCGGCGCGTTCCGCGCCTACCTGGGGATGAAGCACTCGCCCCCGTTCATCGCTGAGACGATCGATCGGATGCGCGAGGACGGGATCGAACGCGCGATCGGGATCGTGATGGCGCCGCACTGGTCGGGGATGTCCGTCGAGGACTACCTCGACCGTGTTCGCGCGGAGGTGGGCGAGGGCCCTCCCGCGTTCGACTTCGTCCGCTCGTACCACGACGACCCCCGCTTCGTGTCGTTCCTGGCTGGGCGGGTGGCCGATGCGCTCGACGGGCTCACCGCCGAGGAGCGCCGGGGCGCGACGGTGATCTTCTCCGCGCACAGCCTGCCCACCCGGACGGTCGAGGACGGCTCGCTCCGGTGCCTGAGGTGCCACACGTGCGAGGACTCGTGCCGCTACCGCGACGGCCTCGCAGAAACCGCCGACCTGGTGGCGGCCGAGCTCGGCCTCGCTCGACACACGATCGCGTGGCAGAGCGCGGGCCGGACCGACGACCCGTGGTGGGGACCGCCGATCGAGGACGTGCTCGCCGATCTCGCATCGCAGGGGAGTCCGGCCGTGGTCGTGTGCTCGGCCGGGTTCGTGGCCGACCACCTCGAGATCCTGTACGACCTGGACATCGAGGCGCGGGCGATCGCCCGGCGGGCCGGGATGCGTCTTGTCCGCACCGAGATGCCGAACGCGGCCCCCGCGTTCGTGCGGGTCCTCGCCGACGTCGTCCGCGAGCGGCTCGCGGCCTCGAGGACCTGACGGTGGTGGGCCCGAATGCCGTGCGGGTCGTGGTCGTGGGCGGCGGGGTCTCGGGCCTGACGGCGGCGTACCGGCTGCTCGGGGCCGATCCCTCGCTCGACCTCGTCGTGCTGGAGTCCGGGCCCGACGTCGGCGGCCGGCTGCGGACGGCGACCGTGCGCGGCCTCGAGCTCGAGAGCGGTCCGGACTCGTTCGTCGCCCGCAAGCCCTGGGCGGTGAACCTGTGCCGGGAGCTGGGTCTCGAGCTGACCGAACCCGGCGCCCGCGACGCCCTCATCTGGACCGAGCGCGGACTCGTCCCGCTCCCGGCGAGCGCGCTCGGCATCCCCACGGATCTCGAGGAGGTCGTGCGCTGGCCGGGCCTGTCGCGCGGGGGTCGCGTACGCGCGCTCGCCGATCTCGTGCGCAAGGCACGGGCGCCGAGGGCCGACGAGTCGATCGGCTCGTTGGTGCGCCGGCGGATGGGCGACGAGGTAGCCGAGCGCCTGACCGGGCCGCTCCTCGGAGGGTTGTTCGCCGGCGATGTCGACCGGCTGAGCGTCGACGCGACGTTTCCCGAGCTCGCGCGGTGGGAGCGAGCGTTCGGCAGCCTGATCCGCGGCGCCCGCGCGGCGTCGAGGGCCGCCGCCGATGCGGGGCCGATGTTCCAGCGGCCACGCGCCGGCGTCGGGGATCTCCCGCGCGCGCTGCTCGAGCGCGTGGGCCCGCATCGTGTCCGGCTCGGGACGCCGGTCCGCTCGGTCGAACGCAACGGCCGGGCGTTCGTGGTGCGCACCGCTCGGGACGCCCTGCACGCCGATGCGGTCGTCCTCGCGACGCCGGCGTTCGTCGCTGCCGAGCTGGTCCGCGGGATGGACGTGCCGGCGGCCCAAGGCCTGACCGCGATCCCGTACGCGAGCACCGGCGTCGTGCACCTCGTCTACCCGGAGGACACGGCCCGGGCGCTCCCGGAGGCGACCGGATTCGTCGTGCCGAGAGGTCGAGCGCCGATGACCGCGGCGACGTTCGTGTCGCGGAAGTGGCCCGAGGCCGCGTTCGGGACGCGCGCGGTCGTCCGTTGCTTCGTCGGGGCCGTGGGCTCCGAGGATGTCCTGGACGAACCCGACGAGGACATCGTCGACGCCGTGTGCCGGCACCTGGCGGCGTTCCTCCCTCTGCCGGGACGCCCGACCACATCCTCGGTGGTCCGGTGGCCGCGGTCGATGCCGCAGTACGTGGTCGGGCACCTGGAGCGCGTTCGCGCGATCGAGGCCTCGCTGCCGGCGGGTATCTTCCCGACCGGAAACGCCTACCGAGGGGTGGGCGTCGCCGACGCCGTCCACGGCGCGGGGCTGGCCGCCGAGCGGGTCCGCGTCCACCTCGGGGCCGAGCCGGCGGGTGTTCATGTCGAGGACGGGCGCGGCAACGGGCGAGCACCGAGCAGATCGGAGAACGTGGGATGAGCGACACCGTCTACGCGCTGTATAGCTGCCTCAAGGCGACACGCGGCTTCCGAGACCTCGACCTGGACGATGCGGCGCAGGAGGTCGAGAACCTGTTCAAGGAGTGGGATCCCTCGGTCACGGTTCGGGGCGTGTACTCCACGGTCGGGTTCCGGGCCGACACCGACCTGATGCTCTGGTTCGTCGCGCCGACCGCCGACGCGGTGCAGGATGCGCTCGTCGCGTTCCGGCGAACGCGGGCCGGGCGCGAGCTCGACGTGG
>DASUMC010000124.1:0-3423 GCA_036277855.1 Actinomycetota bacterium | reverse complement strand
GGCCGGCACGCGGATCAGGTAGTCACGACCACCGACTTCGGCGCCGCACGGGCACACGATCTCCTTACGTTGACGGAGGAGGTGCGGCATGAGTGCGAGGGTCGAGTCGGCACCGGTCGGAAGGTTCAACGTGGGCGCCATGGCGATCGCAGTGGCCATCGCTCTTGGCATCGGAGGTGTCGCCGGGTTGATGGTGACCCGCGCGATCGAGGAGCGCCCCGCGGCCATCGCCACGCCCGTGGGGATCCCGTCCTGGGACGTGCAGAAGCTGGAGGCGATGGAAGGCCGTCAGCTCGCGGAGCAGGTCCACGCTGCCCAACCCGCGTGGGACGCGGGGATGCTGCGAGCGATGGAAGGTCGCCAGTTGGCGGAGGAGGTCCGCTCCCAGCCGGGCACGGCGGATCGATGGGACGAGGGGAAGCTCGAGGCGATGGAAGGTCGCCAGTTGGCGGAGGAAGTCCGTCGCCGGAGGCCACCGGGGGGCCCACTCGGGTAGAGGCACCCAGAAGGCCGGGCTCGGTTCTCGGGAGCCCGGCCTTCGGCGTACGTTGTCGCGTGGCCACGCTTCGGGATCAGCCCCGATCCGACGCGCACGAACCCTCCCGAACGCCTTCACGGCCGCTTCACATCTCGGCGCCAGGCTCGGTGTGACGGACGAGGAGCGTTCGGAAGGAGGCACGAGATGCGACGTGGATGGGCGATCGTGGCGGCGATCCTGGTCGTGCTGGTCACGGCGGGGATCGCGGTCGGCGCGTACAACGCCGGGCTCGACGAGGGGGTCCGGCGTGCGGCCGACTCGAGTCAGGTGATCGAGGTGGTCGGGGACCGGTACGGCCGCGGGTTCTTCTTCCCGTTCGGCTTCTTCCTGTTCCCCCTGTTCATCTTCGGTGCGATCTTCCTCGTGAGCCGGGCCTTCCGTGGCCCGCGCGGTCCCTGGGGTCACGACCATGGACCCGGGTACGGGCCGTGGTCCGAGGAGGGACGAGCACGGTTCGAGGACAAGGCGAGCGACTGGCACCGACGCCAGCACGAGCAGGCCTCGGGCGGCGAGGAGACCACGGGACCGCCCGCCGGCTGAGCCGGTCGGGCACGGGGACGGGCGGTGGCGGTTGCCACCGCCCGTTCGCGTCGGCAGGCTAACGACGCGCCGAATGCAGGCTCCGAAGGGAACGAACGGAATGACGACGGTGCTGGTGGTCGAGGACGAGATCGAGATCGCGCGGGTCGTCCGCGACTATCTCCGGAACGCGGGCTTCGAGGTGATCGTCGTCGGCGACGGCGGGTCGGCCGTCGCGAGCGTCCGCAGCGCCAAGCCCGACCTGCTGGTGCTCGATCTCGGGCTGCCCGGACGGGACGGCCTTGACGTGGCCCGCGAGATCCGGCGCTGGTCCGACACGCCGATCGTGATGCTCACGGCGCGCGGCGACGAGACCGACCGGATCGTCGGGCTCGAGATCGGCGCCGACGACTACGTCATCAAGCCATTCAGCCCGAAGGAACTCGTCGCTCGCGTCCGGGCCGTGCTCCGGCGCACGCGCACCGCGGCCCGCGGCGACGAGGTCGTGCGCGCGGGCGAGGTCGAGATCGATACCGGCAGGATGCGGGTGAGCGTTGGCGGCACGCAGGTCGACCTCACGCCGACCGAGTTTCAGCTCCTCGCGACCCTCGCCCGCGAACCCGGCCGCGTGTTCACGCGGTCCCAGCTCCTCGACGCGGTGCACGGCGTGGCGATCGAGTCCTACGAGCGCGCGATCGACGCTCACGTGAAGAACATCCGTCGGAAGATCGAACCGACGCCGGGATCGCCCCGGTACGTCGTGACGGTCCACGGCGTCGGCTACCGGTTCGCCGATGCCTGACCAACGGCACCGGCACGGGCCCGGGCCCGGGTTCCGTCCGCCGTGGTGGCCCGAGGGCGAGGCGTTCCCGCCCGCATCCGGTGAGCAGTGGATGGCGGCACGCGGACGTTTCCTGCGCCGGATCGCGATCGGCATCGGGCTGTTCCTCGTGTTCGTGTTCGTGATCGGCTGGCTGGGCGCCGTCTTCGGCGGCGGGTTCCACCGCGGTGAGCAGGGCGGCCGGTTCTTCCCCGGGTTCTGGCTCATCCCCGTGTTGCTGATCGTCGGGTTCCTGGTCTTCGGACGCGCGGTCCGACGCACGGCGAGGCCGATCGGCGAGGTGATGGACGCCGCGGCGAAGGTGGCCGAGGGCGACCTGTCGGCCCGGGTCGACGTCGAGGGCCCGACCGACGTCCGCGACCTGGCCCGCTCGTTCAACCGCATGGCCGAGCGCCTCGAGACCACCGAGCGACAACGCCGCGATCTGCTCGCCGACGTCGCCCACGAGCTGCGGACCCCGCTCGCCGTGATCCGGGGTCGGGTCGAGGGCATCCGCGACGGGCTGTACGCGTCCGACGCCGACCACCTCGCGCTCATCGAGGAGGAGACGCGGGTGATGGCCCGGCTCCTGGACGACCTCCAGCTGCTCTCGAACGCGGAGGCCGGGGCGCTCCGGCTCCACCCCGAGCGTCTGGAGCCGCGCGAGCTGATCGAGACGGCCGAGGCCGCCCACCGGGCGGAGGCGGACGAGCGGGGCGTGGCGTTCCGCTCCCAGCTGGCGCCGGACCTGCCGGCGCTCGACGTCGACCGCGTCCGGATCGGTGAGGTGCTCGCGAACCTGATCTCGAACGCGCTCCGTCACACGCCCGCGGGCGGAACCGTCTTCGTCGCGGCGGACCTCGACGATGGCGGCGTCGCGTTCCGCGTCGCCGACACGGGTGAGGGCATCGACCCAGACCAGCTCGCGAACGTGTTCGACCGGTTCGCGCGCTCGCCCGAATCTCGGGGCTCGGGGCTCGGGCTCGCGATCGCGAAGAGCCTCGTCCAGGCGCATGGCGGCACGATCTCGGCCGAGAGCGAGCCGGGTCGGGGGGCGACGATCCGTTTCGTGCTGCCGGCGGCGTGACCGCTACTGCTTGGGGATGTCCTTGTTCGGGTCCCAGTGCGGCATCGTCACGACCGTCGCCTTCACCGTTCCGGACACGGGCGTCTGGACCTGGAGCCCGGTGCCGAGCTCCGTGTGCTCGATCGGCAGCATCGCGAACCCGATGTTCTTCTCCAGGCGTGGCGAGTAACACGCCGACGTGACCTTGCCGACGACGTCCCCGTCCACCGATACCGGGAAGACGTCGAGCATCTCGTTGTCGATGTAGCTGCCGAGCGGCTCGCCGTCGATGTCGACGCCGACGAGCTTGCGCGTGACGCCCTGGGCCTTGATCCGCTTCAGGGCCTCCTTGCCCATGAAGTCGGCCTCCTGCTCCAGGTCGACCATCCACGTGTAGTGGTAGCCGACCTCGAACGGGTTGTGCTCGTACCACATGTCCGCGCCGAACGCGAGGATGCCCCCCTCGATGCGACGGATGTG
>DASUMC010000123.1:0-2715 GCA_036277855.1 Actinomycetota bacterium | reverse complement strand
CAGCAGCGACCACTTGATGCGCCGGGCGAGATGCGTGTAGAGGGAGGTTCGGCTGACGGCCTCGACCAGCCGGGGATCCTCCTCGGCGAGACGTTGCTCGATCTCGTCGAGGATGCGCTGCTCGTCGGGCGACAGTGGCATAGGCTCCCGGCTCCGGCCTCGGTTGCGGTCCGATACGATTATAGGAACGACCTCCGCCAGTGGAAGGGGCCTTCGACGGACGCCGGCCGGGGCGGGGCGAATCGGTCAGCGATCGCGGCCGCGTTCGAGCAGGGCCGCAGGCACGGCCGATCCCGGCCCGAACCGCCGATCGATCCGATCCATCGCGCGTTCGACGTCGCCCCATCGCTCGCTGCGCAGCAGCGCGAGCTGCTCCTCCCCCGCCGGCACCAGGCCGGTCGCGGCCACGCCGAGCAATCGGACGCGCCGGCGAGCCCCCGGGAGGGCGGCGAACAGCTCACCGACCACCCCGTACAGGTCCGCGGCGACGTCGGTCGGCGCCGGGAGCGTTCGCGAACGCGTGAGCGTCGTGAAGTTCGCGAGCCGGAGCTTCAGGGTGATCGTCCGGGCCCGGAACCCGTCCTCGCGCAGCCGCGCGGCCACCCGCTGTGAGAGCGAGAGCAGCTCGCGGAGCAGCTCGTGCTGATCGTCCAGGTCGCGGTCGAAGGTCTCCTCGTGGCTGACGGACTTCGGCGCCTCGTAGGGCACGACCGTCCGTTCGTCCACCCCGCGGGCCAGGTCCCCGAGGTCTCGCGCGTGCCGTTCGCCCATGAGCCTGCCGAGCACCCCGACCGGCGTCCGGCCCAGGTCCCCGACGGTCCGCACGCCGAGCCGCCCGAGGGTCTCGGCCGTCTTCTCGCCCACCCCCCAGAGCGCCCGCACGGGGAGCGGGTCCAGGTAGGCGTCAACCTCGTCGGCTCGCACGACCACCATCCCGTCGGGCTTGGCGTCACGCGACGCGAGCTTGGCAATCAGCTTGGTGGGCGCGACGCCCACCGAGCACCGCACCCCGATGCCGTCCCGGACCTCTCTGCGGACCTTGCGTCCGATCTCCTCGGGCTGGCCGAACAGCAGGTGCGCACCGGAGACGTCGAGGAACGCCTCGTCGAGCGAGATCGGCTCGACGGCCGGGGTGACGGCCAGCAGGATCTCGCGGAAGCGATTGGAATGCACCCTGTAGGACTCGAAATCGGGCGGGACGAAGATCACGTCCGGACACAGGCGCCGAGCGCGTACGGCGGGCATCGCGCTCCGGATGCCGAACGCCCGGGCCTCGTAGGACGCCGACATCACGACCCCGCGCGTACCGGCGCCGCCCACCGCGACCGGCTTGCCCGAAAGGCTCGGGTCCTTCAGGGTCTCGACCGAGGCGTAGAACGCATCGAGATCGACGTGCAGGATCGGCTCGCTCGACCTCGCGCGGGTCATCGTCGCGGAGCGTACCGCCGCGACGGACGTGACGAGCGACGTCATCGGCCGGCCGAGCCGCCGCTCGAATGCCAGAGCTTGCGGGGGACGGCCGCACCGGGGGATGGCCCCTCGTGGGCGAGCGCCTCCGCGAGCCGTCCCTGCCGCCGGGCGTGCAGCAGCGCCGTCAGATCCCACACGTCCTCGGCCACCACCGAGACACCCTTGTACCCGGTCCGCCGGACGGTCCCGACCACGGCGAGGACGAACGAGTGGAACACGGTCTTGGCGACCTTCGGTTGCACGCTCTCGAACACGGTCACGTCGACCGGCCCCGTCGCGTCGTCCAACGTGAGGAAGATGATCCGCTGACCGCTGCGGATCGCCGGCGTCTGCGACGCCACCTTCACACCGGCCACCATCACGCGCTGGTCCGAGCGACACGAGTGCAGGTCTCTCGAACGGACCACACCGAGATCGGCGAGCAGCGGTTCGAAGAAGCTCACGAGGTGCCGGCTCGCGTCCAGCCCGAGCACCTCGAGCTCGGCCCGCACCCGCTCCGCATCGGTGTACTCGGGCAACGCGAGCCGATCCACGGCGCTCCCCGACAGGTCGAGCGCCAGTTGATCCCCCTCGCGCTGCGGCGCGGTGGTCATCGCCGCATACAACCGATCCCGCCGCGTCCCCCTCCCGATCCGGTCGAACCCCCCCGCATGCGCGATCGCCTCCACGACGGGTTTGGCAACGTTGGTCCGCCGAAGGAAATCGCCCACGTCGTCGAACGGCCGATCGGCACGCGCCTGCAAGATCGACCGGATCTCGGCATCCGAGATCCCGTGCACGTCCTGCAACGCGAGCCGGATCCCGTAGCACGGGGGCTCGACGTTGGTGTGGCGCGCTGAGGTCGGGGCACCGGCCCGGGCTGCTCGTCTCCGCCTTCGCACATGGTCCGTGCTCGAGGACGTTCGTGGGCTCCGGCTCCGCTCGACGACGCCCGGGCCGGACCCCTCCCCGCGCGCCGTTACGGCCGCGACCTCAGCGCGCCCATCGACGTCCTCACCGACCACCTCGACCACGTACTCCGGTTCGGACCGGTTCATGTCGAGCGGCAGGATCGGGATCCCGTGCTCGCGCGCGTCCTCGAGCAATAACCGCCGCGGGTACATTCCGGGGTCGTGCGTGAGGATGCCCGCGAGGAAGTGCGCGGGGTAGTGCGTCTTCAGCCAGGAGGACTGGTACGTCGGGACCGCGAACGCCGCCGCGTGCGCCTTGCAGAACCCGAAGCTCGCGAACTCGGCCACCGCGGTC
>DASUMC010000122.1:0-8472 GCA_036277855.1 Actinomycetota bacterium | reverse complement strand
GAGCCCTTCGACGACGGTGAGTTCGCCGGCCAGCAGTTCATCTTCGAAGACCTCCCGATCGAGCAGTTCAACTCGGGCGGGGTCGCGGGGGCCTCCGGCGCGACGGCCGGCGGTGCGGGCGACACGCTGCAGATCGCGCGCCAGGGGGACACCTTCGTCGTCACTGGCGTCCTCGACCTGTCGAGCGGTCTGTCCGGCGCCACGGGGCCGTTCGGCGGCACCGGCGGAGCGCAGTTCTTCGAGAGCGCGGAGATCAGGATCGCGATCACGTTCCCCGGCGAGGTGCTGCAAGCCCAGGGCGGACAGATCGACGGCAACACGGTCACCTATGTACCGGAGTTCGGCGAGCTGTTGGAGATCAACGCGACGGGCAGCGCGGTGGACAACGGCGAGGCCGCGGACGTGGTGGGCGGGAGCGATTCGTTCCTGCCGCTGATCCTGATCATCGGAGGGGTCGCGCTGGTGCTCCTGATCGTCCTCCTCCTGGTGGTTCGGGGCCGCAAGAACAAGGGCGCGGAGACTTCGTCCGGGGCGGAGACTCCGTCCGGGTTCGGGGAGGCGGGTTCCCCGGCGGCCCCCGTCGCGCCTCCGACCGGCGCGCCTCCGACCGGCGCGCCCCCACCTGCCCCCCCGATGCCGCCGGCGCCGCCGCCCGCGGAGGGCTGACGGCCGCAAGCGGTGGAGGTGGAGGATCCGGATCTCGCGGGAGCGCGTCAGGCGGCTCTTGGCAGCACCCGTCGGATGAAGACATCCTCGGGGAGCGGAGCCCACTCGCCGCCGTCGAGCCGGATCACCGTCTCGACCGGCGCGAGCGCACGCGCCGGGCCCTGGATCTCGACGATCCCGCCGTCCAGCCGCGCGGACGAGCGTCCGCAACCGCACGATCCATGGGACCCTGCAAGCTCGAACGTCTCCTCACACGCGAAGCAGTGCAGCCACTTGACGGGCGTCGCTGCCAGCATGTCGGTCATCGCCATCACCTCGGGTTGACGTGCGGCCCGGCGAGCAGGGGGGAGGGGGCGCGCCGGACCGCTCCGTCAATCCTCTCGGACCACCGGCTCCTCGGCCGCTGGTCATGGATCGCGTCCGGCTCTTGCCTACCCGGGCGTTCGGACCCCCAAACACGATGTCGGCGCGCACGGGCCGATGCCCGGGCGTCGTCATCCGACCACCTGGATCGCGAGGATCGCGATGTCGTCCTTGGGTTGCCCAGTCCGGAAGCCGACCACCGCCTCCACCAGGCCGTCGGCGATCCGTTGCGCGCCCGTCCCCGTGAGCTCGGACAGTGCCTCGTGCAACCGCGCCTCGCCGAACACGTCCGCGTCCCGTCGCTCGTCGGTGACGCCGTCGGTGTACAGAACGAGCGTGTCGCCGAGGCCGAGATCGACGGCCTGGTCGACGAGCACCGGGTTCTCGAACACCCCGACGATCGTGCCGGGGCTGCCCACGACCTCGGTGGAGCCGTCAGCACGAAGGACCAGGGGGAGCGGATGGCCCCCGGACGACACGGTCGCCCGCATCTTGCTCCCGGACGGTCGCAGGCGCACGCAGCACGCGGTGCAGAACCGCTCGTCGTCGGTTTGTTGCAGGACGGCCTGGTTGAGCGTCTCCAAGATCGCGCTCGGGCGGCCCTCGCTCATCGCGGCGGTCCTGATCGTGTAGCGGGCGAGCCCCATCATCGCCGCGGCCTCGGCCCCCTTGCCGACCACATCGCCGATCACGGCGATCCAACGTTCGGGCGCGGCCTCGAAGACGTCGTAGAAGTCGCCCCCGACCTGCGTCCCATCCGCGGCGGGAAGGTATCGCGCGGCGATCTCCAGACCCTCGATCCCCGGCAGCTCCGGTGGCAGGAGGCTCCGCCGCAGCGTCTCAGCGACGTACTCGCGTTCGGCGTAGAGCCTCGCGTTGTCGACGGCGAGGCCGGTCCTGGCCGCGAGCATCCCGGCGAGCGACAGGTCCTCTTCCACGAACGGTGTGGACGGGTCGTCGCGCACGAGCACGAGCACCCCGAGCGTCCGTCCCCTGGCGGCGAGCGGGGCCACGATCAGGGACGCGAGACCCAGGGAACGCGCGAGCTCGAGCTGCTCCCCGGGCGCCATCATCCGTTCCATCTGTTCGGGTGACAGGTTGGGGATCAGCGCCGGCTCCCCGGTCTTCAGGACCTCGGCGACGATGCTGTCGGGGTCCTCCGGATCGGGCAGGTGGGCGCTCGCCATCCGTTCGACCATCCCGAACCGCGCGGGGTCGCGATGCGCGCCGACGGCCGCCTCCACGCGACCCTCCCGGTCGACCACGAAGGCAACGCCGTAGTCGCAGACCCGGCGGGCCGCGGCGGCGATCGCCGCGGCCAGCGCCGAACGCGTCTCGAACGACGCGGCCATCGCCACGCCGGCCTCGACGAGGACCTGGAGCCGCTCGCGCGCCTGGGTTTCGAGCCCGCGGGCGCGTTCGGCCTCCTCGCGGGCGCGCACCGCCTCCTCGCGCGCGGCCTCGGCCTCCGCCTGCGCGGTCTCGGCGACCTCTCGCGCGCGTCGCTCGGCGTCGAGCATCCGCCGCTCGAGCGACACCGCCGCGTCGGTCGTGTCGTCATCTCGCTGCACCGCTCCAAGGCTCCTCTCGATCGCCCGGTCGAAGGTCGCGTGCGGCGTCCTCGTTTCGGCGACTCCCCGGGCGGCCCTCCCCGGCCGTCCGACGGACTACGACGGCGCGATCGGCACGACCACGCGCAGGACCTGGTCGTCGAACTCGGCGTCCGGGAACAGGCCCTCGATCAGGGCCCGGCGCGTCGCCCGTCCCGAGACCTCGTCGAGTCCCTCCGGGGCTCCGTCGAACCGGCCGCAGGGCTCGATCTCCACGAGCAGGCGTCCCTCGTCGACCAACGAGCGGACCTCGATGACGGCCGGCGGCGTGTCCTGCTCGATCGCCTGTGCGCATGCCTCGGTCGCGACGAGCCGGAGGTCGTCGACCGCCTCCTCCGAGCAGCCGGTGCTGCGACCGACGGCCCCGACGAACGCGCGGACCGACGCCACGTGCGCGGTCCCGGGTGGGATCCGGATCGAGAGCCGTTCCATCGGGGCTCGAGCTCCCGCTTCAGCCCGCGGGGAGCTCGGCGTTCGAGCCGACGAGGTCGAACACGCGGTCCAACCCCGTGAGGGTGAGCACCTTCATCGGGGTGCCGCCGACCCCGACCAGGACGAGCTTGCCGTCGCGTTCCCGGACGCGCTTGAGACACGTCACCAGCGAGCCAAGGCTGCTCGAGTCCATGAAGTCGACCTTCGTGAGGTCGAGGGCCAGGTGGTCGGCACCGCCCTGGATCAACTCCAGCAGGTGCTCGCGGAGCGGCGGTGAGGTGTGGAGGTCCAGCTCGCCGGCCACCTCGACGACCGTCCACGGTCCTTCGATGCGCGTTCCGACGATGACATCCATCCATTGCCCTCTCGGTCGTTGGCTCGGCTCGCACATCCCAGGACGTCATCCAAGGCCATGCCCGAGGTTCCCTAGTATAGGGAGCGCGATGGCGAGCCCGACCAACGATGTCATCAGCGTGTCCGTCCCCGCGAGGGCGGGATCCGTCCACGTCCTGCGCGCCGTCACCACGTCGGTGGCGGCTCGGCTGCCGATCCCGTTCGACGGGATCGAGGACCTCCGCCTCGCCGTCGACGAGGCGTGCGCGTGGTTGCTCGCTCGCGGACGGTCGGCCACCGCGATGACCCTCCGGCTCCGGCCCCTGGACGATCGTCTGGAGGCGGAGGTCTCGATCGATGCCGCCGATGCCCCGTGGCCACCACCCGACCTGGAACAGAGCCTCCCGTGGAGGATCCTGTCCGCGCTCGTCGACACCCTCTCCCTGAACACGGACGCGGGTGGCCCGTCGATCCTGCTAACCAAGCGGACGCTCGAGCCGTCGCGGACGACATGAGCTCGGTCGAACACCCGATCGGCCCCACCGACCGTGAGGTCGAGACCGAGCTGTTCAAGCGCCTGCCCGATGACGTCGAGGCCCGTGAGCGACTGGTCGGGATGTTCCTCCCGCTCGCGGAGTACCTCGCCCGTCGGTTCGACCGACGGGGCGAGCCGCTGGAGGACCTCGTGCAGGTCGCGAGCGTCGGACTCCTGAACGCGATCGACCGCTTCGACGTGGAGCGCGACGTCCAGTTCTCCACGTACGCCGCCGTCACCATCATCGGCGAGCTCAAGCGGCACTTCCGCGACAAGGGGTGGGCGATCCGCGTGCCGCGACGGCTCCAGGAGGTCGGGCTCCGTGTGAACGCCGTCCTGCCCGAGCTCTCGCAGGAGCTCGGGCGCTCGCCGACCGTGGAGGAGATCGCCGCGCGGTGCGAGGCGTCACCCGAGGAGATCCTCGACGCGATGGAGGCGGTGCAGGCGTATTCGACGACGTCGCTCGACTCGCCGATCGGGGAGGAGGGCGCGGCGCCGATCGACGTGCTCGGCGGTGACGACCCCTCGATCGAGATCCTCGAGGGCTGGGCGTCGGTGGCACCCGCCGTGAAGGAGCTGCCGGAGCGCGAACGGAGGGTGCTCTACCTTCGCTTCTTCCGCGGGCTCACGCAGTCCGAGATCGCGGAGGAGGTCGGCGTCTCGCAGATGCACGTCAGCAGGATCCTCTCGCAGACCCTGTCGTTCCTCCGGGGCGCGGTGCTCGAAGATGGAGATCCGCTCCGCGAGGCCGGACCTCGCGGAGCGGATCTCGACGAGCCGTAGACGAGACGCTGATCGCGCCGCGTGATGGTGGTTCCTCGTTGGTGGCTAGAACTTCGGGACGATGTACCAGGCGAGGAATGCCAAGATGGCGAGGACGATGATCACGATCGCCGTGTACTTGATCGCGGCAAACCCCGTCAGCCCCGAGCCCGTCTCGGGATCATGCTCGTGATACTCGGTGCTCGGGTGGCTCATGATCTCCACCTCCCGGACCGCACGGTGCGGCCTCGGCACCGATGTACCCATGCCGAGACCACCACAAACCGCGAGCATCCGGACCTCGTTCCGCTGCAGCGAGGTCGGAGACGTTTCGCGCACGCGGCGGAGCGGTAACTCGAGCCCGTGAGCGATTCGCATTCGGGGAGCGTGTCTCCGTCGGGCGACCGCGCCCATGACGACGACGAGCAGCCCGAGGAGCGCCTGAACCGAGAGCTGATCGAGCTCCTGAATGAGCTTCGCGTCGCGCTGCCCGGCGTGCAGGTGTTGTTCGCGTTCCTGCTCACCGTGCCGTTCAGCGACCGGTTCCAGACGCTCACCGGGAGTCAGCGGGCCATCTACTTCGCGACCTTCGTCGGGACCACGATCGCCACCGGGGTGCTCATGGCGCCGACCGCCTACCACCGGATCCGGTTCCGCCAGGGCGACAAGGAACGGATGCTGCGGACCTCCAACCGGTTCGCGATCGCCGGGATCGCCTTCCTCGCGTTGTCCGTGACCCTGGCCGTGGTGCTCACCGCCGACCTGATGTTCGGGCTGGCCACCGCCGTGATCATCGGGCTCGGCGCACTCGCCTTTCTCGTCTGGGTCTGGTTCGCGATCCCGCTCACGCGGAGGCTCCGAGACGAGGAGGACGGTCGCTGATCCCTCGCCGCCGTTTGCTCGCACGTCCGTAGGGAACAAACGTGGATGGATCCGAACGGATCCGGGTTCACGATCGTGGAGGAGGTTCCGATGGACGGCAAGGACGATCGCAGGGAAGGCCGGTTCGACGAGGCGAAGGGCAACGTCAAGGAAGCCGTGGGCGACGTGACCGGCAACGAGGACCTCGAGCACGAAGGCAAGAAGGACCGCGCCAAGGGTAAGGCGAAGCAGGCGGTGGGGACGACGAAGGACGCCGCCGGCAAGGCAAAGGACGCGGCCACCGACGCCGTGGACAGCGTCAGGGATCGGACGTAGCGGTCTCAGGAGGCGACGGAGCGCAGGGGGAACCCAGCGCTACGTCGCCGCCTAGCCGGGGAGAAATCCGGACACGCTCGAGAGTGCGGGATCGGCGCGATGCGATCATGCTCGCTTTGGTCGCGGGATCCTCGGGCAAGACCTCCCACGCCATGATGAGGCTGCGACGGGTGTCGAGCGAGGGTCCGGGGCTCCGCCGGCAGCGACGCGGCCGCGGCTTCTCCTACCTCGGTCCCAACGGAACCCGCGTGAACGACGACGAGACGATCCGACGCATCCGGGCGCTCGCGATCCCGCCGGCTTGGACGGACGTGTGGATCTGCCCCGACCCCCTCGGACACCTCCAGGCGTCGGGGACCGACGCCGCCGGCAGGCGCCAGTACCTGTACCACGAGCACTGGCGCGCCCGTCGGGACGCCGAGAAGTTCGACCGGATGCTGGCGTTCGCGCATCGGTTGCCGCAGGTACGCGAACGCGTGGCCGCCGACCTCGAGCGCCGGAGCCTGCCGCGCGAGAAGGCCCTTGCGGTCGCCGTCCGGTTGTTGGATCTCGCCCTGTTCCGCGTCGGTTCCGAGTCCTACACGCGGGACAACGGGTCGTTCGGTCTTGCGACGGTGCGGCGTGACCACGTCCGGACGTCGGGCGACGTCGTGCGGTTCGACTACCGCGCCAAGAGCGGCCAGCGGCGGATCCAGGAGGTCTCGGACGCCGGGATCGCCCCGATCGTCCGAACGCTGAAGCGCCGCCGCGATGAGAATCCCGAGCTCCTCGCGTACCGCAACGGCGCGGGCTGGCGCGACGTGCGTTCGGAGGACGTCAACGCCTACGTGAAGGAGCTCGCCGGCGACGGCTTCACCGCCAAGGACTTCCGGACCTGGCACGGGACGGTGTTCGCGGCGGTGGCGCTCGCCGCGGCCGGAGAGGTGCCGGCCGCCCAGGCAGCACGACGCCGCCGGATCTCCGCGGCCGTGAAGGAGGTCGCCGCCGAGCTCGGCAACACGCCGGCGGTCGCGCGCGCCTCCTACATCGACCCGAGGCTGCTGGACCGGTACGAGGAGGGCATCACGATCACCGGCAGGCTCGCGGGGGCGGTGGAGGGCGATCTCGCCGATCCGGCGTTCCGAGACGCGGTCGAAGCCGCGGTCCTCGACCTCCTGGAGGACGGTCCTCGCCAGATGGCCGCAGCGTGAGCCCGTTTGCGGGCAGGCATCGGCGGGAACAACAGAGCCTCCGAAGACGGACGACGCCCAACGAGGAGTGCCTGGATGAGCCTCCCCGAAACCGCGATCGAAGTCACCGAGGCAGACAACGGCGATCTGTTCCTGCGCGTCCTGGACGAGGCATTGGATGCGCTCGGAAAGGCCGGCATCCCGTTCCTGCTGATCGGCGGCGTCGGGTCGGCGGTCTTCGGACGCGACCAGGGGACGCGGGACATCGACGTCTTCGTTCGCCCCGAGACGGCGCGCAAGGTGCTGGAGGTGCTCGATGCGCGGGGGTTCGAGACGAAGGAGGTCGCCGAGCGCTGGTTGTCCAAGGCGATCAAGCACGGGGTGCTCGTCGACGTGATCTTCCGCTCGAGCCGGGACATCTTGCTCGGCGACGACATGCTCGCCCGGGCGCGGGTCATGCCGTTCCGCGGCCGGATGGTCCCGATCGCGCCGCCCGAGGATCTGATCGTCATGAAGGCCTGCGCGATGAGCGAGGACACCTCGCGGTACTGGTACGACGCGGTCTCGATCATCGCGCACACCGAGCTCGACTGGGACTACCTGGTCGCGCGGGCGCGTGAGCACGGCGCGCGGCGGCTACTGAGCCTGTTGCTGTTCGCCACCTCCCTGGACATCGTGGTGCCCTCGGAGCCGATCGAGACGCTCCACGAGGCCATCGGGCGGGGGAGGCAGGCATGAGCACGGACGAGCCCGAGTACGTCGCGGCGCATGTTCAGGAGGCGCTCGCCCGGGACCCACGGGTGAACGAGCCGGAGCTCGGCGTCACCGTCGTGAAGGGCCGGGTGGTCGTCCACGGCCAGGTGCCGAGCGAGGAGCGGCGGCGTTCGGTGACCGAGGTCGTGCGCGAGTGCTGCCCGGACCTCGAGGTCGAGAACCAGACGACGGTGGCCCGGTTCCCCGATGCCGAGGGGATGGAGACCGTCCAGTGATCCGCGTCGCCGCCGTCGGCGACCTGCACGTCGGACCGGACTCGGCCGGCGCCCTGCGCGAGCAGCTGAGCGGGATCCACGAGAGGGCCGACGTCCTGCTGATCGCCGGCGACCTGACCAAAGGCGGTGAGCCGGAGGAGGCAAAGGCCCTCGCGCTCGAGCTCGAGGGCCTGTCGGTCCGGGTGGTGGCGGTGCTCGGGAACCACGACCATCACGCCGACCGCCCCGCCGAGATCGCCGGGCTGCTGCGCGAGGCCGGCGTCGCCGTTCTGGAAGGCGACGCGGTCCGGATCGACACCCCGGGCGGGTCGCTCGGGGTCGCCGGCGTCAAGGGGTTCGGCGGCGGATTCTCGGGGGCGAGCGGCGCCGAGTTCGGCGAGCCCGAGATGAAGGCGTTCATCCGACACACGAAGGAG
>DASUMC010000121.1:0-12661 GCA_036277855.1 Actinomycetota bacterium | reverse complement strand
GCGAAGTAGTCGAAGTCCTTGATCGGAGCGCCGACCGTGTCCAGGAACGAGCTCTCCAGGCAACCGTCCGAACCGATCTGGACCGTCCCCTTCGCCAGGATGTCCGAACCCTGCGTGTAGCTCAGGGCGCAGACGGGGTTGAAGTTCGGCCCGTACACGACCCCGGGATCGGTCGCGGCGATGTTCGTGAACACCGGACCGAGGTCCGTGTCGCTGCTGCTGACCTGCTCGGTGTCGGTGATCGTGCCACCGAGCGCCTCGAAGTTGTCGCGGAAGGCCGCGGCAAGTCCGTCGGCGTAGGGGCTCTCGTCGTTGATCGTCGCGGCCGAGTCGATCCCGAGCTTCGTGAAGACGAAGTCGGCCACGATCGCGCCCTGAATCTTGTCGTTGTGCGCCGTGCGCAGGTAGAAGGGCTGGTGCGCCTCCTCCGACGTCAGGCCCGGGTTCGTGTTCGAGGGCGAGATCAGGATCATGCCCTTGTCACCCAGGATCGTGTCCGCGACGCCGAGCGCGGCGCTCGAGCACGAGGTCCCGATCACGGCGACGACGTCCGGGTTGGCCGCGATCGCGGTCGCGCCCGCCTGCCCGCCCTCCGCCGAGCACCCGTCGTCCTCCTGCGTGAGCTCGACGTCGTGCTCCAGGAGTTGCCCAGGTGTCGCGTCGAACGTGCCGTCGAGGTAGTCGATCGCCAGCTCGATGCCGTGGTTGCTGTCCGTCCCGAGGAACGCGGTGTCCCCGGTGATCGAGAGCAACGACGCCAGCTGGATCGGATCGCCGGCGGCGATCTCCACGCAGCCGAACTCGTCGGCAGCGCAGTCGACTGCTCCACCCGTAGACGTGCCACCCGTGGCTGCGGTCTCCCCACCCTCGTCGTCGCCACAGGCCGCGGCGACGAGCATCAGCGCCCCGAGGAGCGCCAACATCGCAAAGTACTTCCGGTTCTTCATCCAACCCCCCTCCGAAGATGTCCTACGAACATGGTCGTACGCGAACGCATATGAGGAACGGCGGTTCGCCCCCTTTCTCCCCTTCCGTCGGGTGGTACCTATCACATTCCGCAGGTGGCGGGCCACTCCGCCCGACGCCGAGGGTTCATGCCCGACCGTCGTGAAGGTGTACGGAACCGGGAGCACGCGCGGACTGGACGGAGAAGCCGAACACGTGCCTACGACGGCGTCGCCGCCCGGAACGCGCGGGCGAGCTCGAGGGCGGTTGCCGTGTCTCCGTCGAGCAACGGGCGGACGAGTGCGCTCCCCACCACAACGCCGTCGGCGAACGCGCACGCCTCGGCGGCGTGCGACGGCTCGCCGATCCCGACCCCAACCAGGAGCGGGCGCGGCGTGAGCGGGCGGAGCCGCCCGACGAGCTCCGCGGCCGTCTCGGCCAGCCGGTCCCGAGCGCCCGTGACCCCGTAGGTCGCGACGCAGTAGACGAACCCTCTCGACGCATCGCCGATCGCGCGCAGCCGATCGTTCGAGGTTCCGGGCGCCGCCAGGAAGACCGGGTCCACCGAGGCTCGGCGGCACGCGGCGGTCCAGTCGTGGGCTTCATCCACGGGGAGGTCGGGCACGATCACACCCGTGACGCCGGCGTCGACGCACGCGGCGAGGAACGCGCCGTGGCCCGCGCGCCAGACCGGGTTCGCGTACGTCATGACGGCGACGGGGACCTCGAGCCCGGCCTCCTTGATCGAGCCGAGCACGCTCGACGGCGTGGCGCCATCCTCGAGCGCGCGACGGGATGCCTCCTGGATGACCGGCCCGTCCATGACCGGGTCCGAGAAGGGGATCCCCACCTCGATCGCATCGGCCCCGGCCTCCTCCAGCCCCCGCAACAGCTCCGCGTCCACGCCCGCGAGCCCGCCGGTGACGTAGGGGACAAAGGCGCGACCGCCCGCGTCCAGCCGCGATCGCAGAGACGGCTCGAGATCAGGCACGCGGCGCCCCCGGCCTCGACCCCACCGCGGCCCGCACCGTCTCGAGGTCCTTGTCGCCTCGACCGGACAGGTTGACGAGCACGAGCGAACCGTCCGCGAGCGGACGCCGGAGGAGCCAGCCGATCGCATGGGCGGGTTCGAGCGCCGGCAGGATCCCCTCGAGCGTCGCCAGCGCGTGGAAGCCCTCCAGCGCCTCCTCGTCGGTGACCGAGACGTAGATGGCGCGGCCGGCATCTCGCAGGTACGCGTGCTCCGGGCCCACGCCCGGGTAGTCCAGCCCCGCCGAGATCGAGTGCGTCGGCACCACCTGCCCCTGCTCGTCCTGCAGGAGGTAGGAGTACGACCCGTGGAGCACCCCCGGCTCGCCCAGCGTGAGCGACCGGCAGTGCTCACCGAGCCCGTCGCCACGGCCACCGGCCTCGACGCCGACGAGCCCGACGCTCGGTTCGGGGAGGAACGCCTCGAAGATCCCGATGGCGTTGCTCCCGCCGCCCACGCAAGCCACCACCACGTCCGGGTCGCGACCCTCGCGCTCGCGCAGCTGCACCCTGGCCTCGTCGCCGATCACGCGTTGGAGATCGCGGACGAGCGCGGGGAACGGATGGGGTCCCGCGACCGAGCCGAGGACGTAGTGCGTGTCGACCACGCTCGCCGCCCAATCCCGCAGCGCCTCGTTGAGCGCGTCCTTCAGCGTCCGGCTGCCGGAGGTGACGGTGACGACCTCGGCGCCGAGCAGCTGCATCCGGGCGACGTTCGGCGCCTGCCGGATCGTGTCCTCCTCGCCCATGTAGACCACGCACGGCAGGCCGAAGAGGGCGCACGCCGTGGCCGTCGCCACCCCGTGCATCCCCGCGCCCGTTTCGGCGATGATCCGTCCCTTGCCAAGACGGCGAGCGAGCAACACCTGGCCCAGGGTGTTGTTGATCTTGTGCGCGCCGGTGTGGTTCAGGTCCTCGCGCTTGAGGTAGATGCGGTAACCGGTCGCCTCCGTCAGCCGCGGCGCGAAGGTCATCGCCGAGGGCCGGCCGACGAAGTCCCGGAGCAGCGCGTCGAGCTCGCTCCGGAACGCGGGGTCGTCCCGGAGGGTCGACCACGCCGCCGCGAGCTCGTCGAGCGCGGGGATCAGCACCTCCGGCACGTACCGCCCCCCGTACGCGCCGAACCGACCCCGTTCGTCGGGAAGCGTCGCCGGCGCGCTCACGACGCACCCCGCAGCGACCGGATCGTGACCCCGGGGTCGGGGGACCGCATCAGAGTCTCTCCGACCAGCACGGCTCCGGCGCCGGCGTCGATCGCACGCTCGACGTCCTCGCGGGTCGAGACCCCGCTCTCGAGCACCGCCACGCGGTCCGACGGCACATCCGGCAACATCGAGAGAGCCCGCTCGACGTCGACCTCGAGCGTCTCCAGGTCCCGCGCGTTCACGCCGATCACGGTCGCATCGGTCGCCAGCGCCTTGGCGAGATCCTCCTGCGAATGGGTCTCGACGAGCGCGTCGAGCCCGAGGTCGGCCGCGACCGCCAGCATCCCCTTGAGCTCGAGCTCCGACAGGGCCGCGGCGATCAACAGGACGGCGTCGCCGCCCGCGGCTCGAGACTGGATCACCTGCGCGGGGTGGACCAGGAAGTCCTTCCGCAGCACCGGGAGGCTCACGGCGAGCCGAACCGCGTGGAGGTCCGCGAGCGCGCCGTCGAACCGCGTCGGCTCGGTCAACACCGAGATCGCCGCCGCTCCCCCCTCCTCGTAGGCGCGCGCCTGGCTCGCGACGTCCGGCTCGGAGATCGCCCCCGCCGACGGGGATGAACGCTTGTACTCGGCGATCAGCGCCGGCGGTGCCGATCGAAGGGCGTTCTCGAACGGCCGGGGCGGCGGGAGGTGCATCGCCAACGCCAGCAACCCCGGCTCGTCGAGCGGGTCGCGTTCGAGGCGACGCCGGAGGTCGTCGAGGAGGTCGGTCAAGAAGCCCATGGAGCCGCAAGTCTACGCACGCGAACGGCGCCGCCCGCGACGTCAGGCGACCGCGGCCATCACGGCGCGCAGGTCGAGCCCATCGTAGAGCGCCCGGCCGATCACCGCGCCCTCGATCCGGCCGTCGAGCGCGGCGATGGCTCGCAGGTCCTCGACGCCCCGGATCCCGCCCGCCACGACGACCGGCACAGGCGAGCGCTCCGCGAACGCCCCGATCGCATCGAGATCCGGACCCTGGAGCCCGCCGGCCCGCCGCACCGCGGTGAACAGGTACCGGCGAACCTCGAGACCGGCCAGCCAGACGAGGAGGTCCCGCAGCGGCAACTCGAGGTCGGTCCCGCGCGCCCGCACGGTGTCGCCGTCCGCCTCGATCCCCACGACGAGCCGATCGTCGAACCGCCCGACGAGCCCCTCGGCCCCGCCGCGATCGTGCAACGCGGCCGAGCCGAGCACGACCCGGTCGGCCCCCCGGGCGAGCAGCGCGTCGACCTGCTCCCCGGTGCGGACGCCGCCGCTCGCTTGCACGGGCACACCCAGACCGCACACGGCAGCGAGAACGTTGGCGTTCCCGGCCTCGCCCGAGCGCGCGAGATCGACGTCGACGACGTGCAGACGCGCGGCACCGGCGCCAACGAACGCCTCGGCGGCGGCCATCGGATCGCCCCCGAACGCCGCCGCGGCGACCTCGGCCGACCCCATGACGTGAACGAGTCGGCCGCCGGCGACGTCGAGCGCCGGGATGACCTCGAGGGGCATGGGTCCGAACGCTACCCGGTGGGCGCGGGGACGCCGGACGAGGGCAGGACGATCACATCGTCAGCTTCGAGCGACGCCAGACGAACGGCCTCGGTGCCGAGCAGGACCCGCAGCTCGGAGAGCAGCCCGGCGCCGGGTTCGACGCGGAAGGTGCCGACGTCGAACGGCCGCACGCCCGCAGATGAATGGAAGCGCACCTGGACCGGCGACGATCCCCTGTGCGCCGCGAGCAGCTCCTTGAGCGTCGCGATCACCGTGCCGGTGCAGCTCTGGGCGGTGAGGTCGATCACCAGGCGGCCGCTCGGAGGAGTCGGCCGCCCGCCGTCGCCCAGATCGGGTTCGGAGACCTCGACCGCGCGCAGCTGCAGCTCCTCGCCGCGACCGCGGCGGTCGGCGCGACCCTTCACCAGCAGGATCGAGTCGTGCTCGAGCAGGTGCTGCAGGCTCTCGTACTGGCCGGGGAACACGACCACCGTGACGCCGCCGGCCAGATCCTCGAGGCGGAACTGCGCGTAGGGCTCCCCCTTCTTCGTGTAGCGGCGCGAGACCGAGGCGACGATCCCCGCGACCGTGACGAGATCGCCGTCGCCCAGGCCCTCGGTTTCGGCGATCTCCATGTCGGCGAGCGCGGCCAGCCGCTCCTTCACGCCCAGGAGCGGGTGGTCGGTCACGAACTGGCCGAGCACCTCCTTCTCCAAACGGAGGAGGGTCCGCCGGTCGTACTCATCGGACGTGATCACGCCCTCGTCGATCTCGTTCGCCGCCTGCTCGCCACCCCCGAACAGCGAGAACTGTCCCGCGGCCTCGGCCTTGCGCTCGGCCGAGATCGGGATCGAGATCTTGTCCTGGTTCTCGACGAGCCCGCGTCGCCGGTACCCCAACGAGTCGAACGCGCCCGCGTAGATCAGGCTCTCGAGCACCTTCTTGGTCAGGACCGAGGGATCCACCTTGCGGCAGTAGTCCGCGTAGCCGGTGAACGAACCCTTCGTGCGACGGGCCTCGATGATCTGCTGCACCGCGCCCGCACCCACGTTGCGCACGGCGGAGAGCCCGTATCGGATCCTGGGCTCGCCGCTGGTCACCGGCGCAAAGTCCTGTTCCGACTCGTTCACGTCGGGAGGCAGGACCTCGAGCCCCATGAGGCGGCACGCGTTCAGGTAGAAGGGCTTGCGGTCCTTGTCGTCGCGGACGCTCGTCAGGATCGCCGCCATGTATTCGACGGGGTGATGCGCCTTGAGGTACGCCGTCTGGTACGCGATGTACCCGTACGCGCACGCGTGCGAGGCGTTGAACCCGTAGTCGGCGAACGGCTCCATCAGGTCGAACAGGTCCGTGCCGAGCCGATCCGGGTATCCGTTGTCGACGCAGCCCTGGATGAACTTCTCGCGGTGGACCATCAGCTTCGCGCGGATCTTCTTGCCCATCGCCTGGCGGAGCATGTCGGCCTCGGCCATCGAGTACCCGGCCATCCGCACCGCGATCTGCATCACCTGCTCCTGGTACACCATGATCCCGTACGTCGGAGCGAGGATCTCCGCGAGATCCGTGTGCGGGTACGACACCGGGCGGCGCCCGTGCTTGCGTTCGGCGTACTCGACGTGCATCCCCGCGCTGAGCGGCCCCGGCCGGTACAGCGCCACCAGCGCCATCAGGTCCTCGAACCGGTCGGGGGCGAGCTGCTTGATCAGGGAGCGCATCCCGCCGCCCTCGAGCTGGAAGACGCCGGTCGTGTCGGCCCGGCACAGCATCGCGTAGGTGTCGGCGTCGTCGAGCGGCACGTGGTCGATGTCGAGCTCGACGTCCCTGCGCCGCAAGTGCGAGAGCGTGTCCTCGATCACCGACAGCGTCCGCAGGCCGAGGAAATCCATCTTGAGCAGGCCGAGTTCCTCCACCCCGTGCATGTCGAACTGCGTGACGATCCGGCGGGAGTCGTCGCGGGAATCCTTGGAAAGCTTGAGCGGCAGGTAGGTCACGAGCGGTGCGTCGCCGATCACCACACCGGCCGCGTGGACGGAGTCCTCGCGCCGAAGACCCTCGAGCGCCCGCGCCGTGTCTACGATCTCGCGAGCCTCGGGCTCCCGCTCGTAGGCGTCACGGAGCTCGTGGGAGAGCCGGAGCGCCTTCTCGATCGGCTCGTCGCGCCCCATGATCGCCGCCGGGTACATCTTGCAGAGGCGGTCGCCGACGCTCGCGGGGAACCCGAGGACGCGAGCGGCGTCGCGGATCCCCTGCTTCCCCTTGATCGTCTGGAACGTGATGATCTGCGCCACCCGATCGGATCCGTACTTCGAGGCCACGTACCTGATCACCTCGTCGCGCCGACGCTCGTCGAAGTCCATGTCGATGTCGGGCATCTGGATCCGCCCGGGGTTCAGGAATCGCTCGAAGATCAGGTCGTACCGGAGCGGATCGAGATCGGTGATCCGCAGCGAGTACGAGACGACCGAGCCGGCCGCCGAGCCGCGTCCGGGTCCCACGCGGATGCCGTTCTCGCGCGCGAATCGGATCAGATCCCACACGATCAGGAAGTAGCCGGAGAAGCCCATGGACGTGATCACGCCGAGCTCCTGCTCGATGCGTTCGAGGATGGGGGACGTGAGCGTCCCGTACCGCTCCCGTGCGCCCTGCATCACGAGCTCGTGCAGGTAGGCATCGCGGTCCTTGCCCTCCGGCGGCTCGAACCGGGGGACGTGGAAGCGCTCCTCGGGCGGCGTCGAGCTTCCGTAGACGAGCTCCAGCTCGCACATCTCGGCGATCTGCAGCGTCGCGTCGCAGGCCCCGGGAAGCTCGCGGAAGACCTCGCGCATCTCCTCGGCGGTCTTCAGATAGAACTCGGCCGAGTCGAACCGAAGCCGGTTCGTGTCCGACTGCAGCTTCTGCTGCTGAATGCAGAGCAGGACGTCGTGGGGCTTCGCGTCCTCGCGCTGCGTGTAGTGCAGGTCGTTCGTGGCCACGAGCGGCAGGCCGGTGCGGCTCGCGAGCTCCACCAGCTCGGGCAGGATCTCCCGCTGCTCGGAGAGGCCGTGATCCTGCAGCTCGATGAAGAAGTTCCCCGCCCCGAAGATGTCGGCGTACGTCGCGGCCACCTCGTCCGCCCTGGCGGGTTGACCCGCGAGGAGGAGCTGCGAGACCTCGGACGCGAGGCACCCGGAGAGCCCGATCAGCCCCTCGCCGTGCTCGGCCAGGAGTTCCTTGTCCACGCGAGGACGGTGGTAAAAGCCCTCCAGGTGCGCGTCCGTGACCAGCTTGAGGAGGTTGCGGTACCCGGTCTCGTTGCGGGCAAGGATCGTGAGGTGGCGGTACTTCTCCTCGCTCTCGCCCGGAGCCCGCTCGAACCGGGAGCTTGGCGCCACATAGGTCTCCACGCCGAGGATCGGCTTGACCCCCGCCGCCACCCCCGCCTCGTAGAACTGCAGCGCCCCGAACATCGCGCCGTGATCGGTGAGCGCCAGCGCCGGCAAATGGAACTCGGCGGCCCGCTCGAACAGCGCCTTGATCCTGGCGGCCCCGTCCAGCAGGGAGAACTCGGAGTGCACGTGGAGGTGAACGAAGCTCTCCGACACGGCTCCCTCGGTCCGGCTCGTGGAATCTCTGGGGATTCAGTGTGAATAACAGCTCTGTGATTCCGAGGAGCCGAGAGTATCGTCGTCGCGGCTCAGGGTCAACACGACAGATCTCAGATCGACGTGGAGTCAGTCGTCAACCATTGGAGCAAGCCGTCCAGGCGTTCAGCGCGGTCGCAGGGAAGGTCGCCGACCGGATGGCCACCCTTGATCAGGCGCGGAAAGGGATACCATGTGGATAACTACACGCTTGTAATTGCCGGTTCCGTGGCCGTACACTCGGGCGCTGACCTACAGGCCTCGGAGGGCAGATGCGGCTCTCGTACTCGAGCATCAACACCTACGAAACGTGCCCAGCCAAGTTCAAGTTCCAGTACGAGGACCGAGTGCCCCAGGCGCGTTCGGCGGCCCTCTCGTTCGGCGACTCGCTCCACCGGGCCCTGTACCTGTTCCACAATCGGCCGGTGCCGGTCCCGCCCTCGATCGGCGAGCTCCACGACATGCTCGAGGCGTCCTGGGTCTCCGAGGGGTTCGGCGACGCGTCGGAGGAGCAGACCTACCGCGACCATGGTCGGCAGGTCCTGTCGCTGTACCACCGCGAGAACGCCGACGCGTACCGGATCCCGGCCGCACTCGAGTTCCGTTTCACGATCGAGGTCGAAGGCGTCGCGCTGTCCGGCGTGATCGACCGGATGGACCGGATCCCCGGAGGGGGATACGAGATCGTCGACTACAAGACCAACCGGCGACTGCCGCCGCAGTCGCGGATCGACCAGGATCTGCAGCTCTCGATCTACCACATGGCCGCGCGGCAGATCTGGGGCATCGAGCCCGAACGCCTCACGCTGTACTACCTGCTCCCCGGCCAACGGATGACGACGGTCCGAACGCCCGCCGACGTCGACGAGCTGCGCCGCAGGATCGCAGTGGTCGCCGAGCGGATCGAGGCCGGGAAGTTCGAGGCGCGGCAGAACCCGCTCTGCGACTGGTGCGAGTACCAGGCCCTGTGCCCCTTGTTCCGTCACCGCTACGAGAAGGAGCAGGGCGACCCGACCCCGCGCGTGACCGAGATGGTGGACGAGTGGATCAGGCTGAAGCGTGAGACCCGCGCGGCGTACCGTCGGTTCGACGAGCTGGTCCCGCTCATCAACGCGTTCGCCGACGAGCATGGATACCGGCGCCTGTTCGGCTCCGACGGCGCGGCGATCGATCGGCGCGCGCAGCACGTGACGGCCCCGGTCGAGGAGAAGGTGCGTGAGATCCTCGAGCCGCTCGGGCTGTGGGAACAGGTGCTGTCCGTCGACCCGACGAAGCTGAACGCGCTGATCGAGTCGCGGTCACTGTCCCCCGGCGTCGAGGACGCCCTGCTCGCCTCGCGCGAGGAGGTCCGGACGCAGCACGCGCTCTACCTGCGCGAGGCCGAGCGCGCCCGACGCTGATCAGGCCGGGCCGCTCCTCGCCCGCTCGAGCGCGCGGCGGAGATCGGGTGGCAGCGGGTCTTCCAGGTCGATGCGCTCGCCCGTGATCGGGTGGTCGAACGCGATCCGCCACGCGTGCAGGAACGGGCGCTCGAGCCCGAGCTCGCGCGCGTCGTCCCCTCCCCCGCCGTAGCGCCGGTCGCCCAGGATGGGGTGACCGATCGACGAGAGGTGGACCCGGATCTGGTGCGTCCGCCCCGTCCGGGGCTCGGCCTCGACCAGCGTCGCCCGGTCGAACCGCTCGCGCACCTCGAAGGCGGTGGAGGCCTCGCGGCCGGCGGTGGCGTCCACGCGGATCCTCGCCCGGGACCGGCCGAGAGGCGCATCCACCTCGAACCGTTCGTTGGGGATCGAGCCGCGCACGAGCGCGAGGTAGGCGCGGACGGCCTCATGACGCTTGAACGTCGCGGCCAGACGATCGAACGTCTCGTCGTCGCTCGCCACGACCAGCAGACCGCTCGTCCCTGCATCGAGCCGATGGACGATCCCCGGACGCAGGGGGCCGCCGCGCGGCGCCAGCGGGATCCTCATGCCCAGGAGCCGGTTGATCACGGTCCCGCCTCGGCGGTTCTCGGTCGGGTGGGTCGGCAGCCCGGCGGGCTTGCGCACGACGAGCAGGCGTTCGTCCCGCCAGGCGAGATCGAGGGGCGGCCCCTCGGCGGGGAGCTCCGCCGAGGGCGCGAGATCCACCTCGATCCGCTCGCCGCCCGAGAGGCGGTGCGACTTCTCCCGCCGAGACCCGTCGACGAGCACCGCACCGGCGGCGATCGCGCGCTGCGCCTCCGCCCTGGGAACGCCGAGTCGAGCCGACACCACCGAGTCCAGGCGGCCGGCCTCGGCCTCGAACGCCTCGCTCAAGGCTCGGCGCCGCCGGATCCGGTGGCCGCCGGCCCGGATGCCCCCGACGGCTCGACGTGGTCGTCGGTGCCGTCGAAGCTCGCCACCGCCAGGATCGCCGCCCCGAGCACGATGGCGGTGTCGGCGAGATTGAAGATCGGCCAGACCTGCAGGTCGATGAAGTCGGTCACCCGCCCGCCGAAACCGGCACCGTTCGCGACCCGGTCCGCGAGGTTCCCCAGGGCGCCGCCGAGGATCAGGCCGAGCGACACGGCGATCCACGGGCGCACCGGGCGCGTCGAGACCACCACGATCACCGCCGAGACCACGATCGTCGCGCCCGCGAACAACCACGGCGCGCTCTCGCCGAGCCCGAAGGCACCCCCCGAGTTCGTGGTGTAGGTGAGCGAGAGGACGCCGGGGATCACCCGGATCGGGGGCCTGCCGGAGAGAGCGAGTTCGACCCAGGCCTTGCTCAGCTGGTCCAGGAGCAGCGCCGCCCCGGCGACCGAGTACAGCAGGATCGCCGAACGCCGAGCGGCGCTCACCGCCTACCGCCGGGATTGGGCTTGCGCGTCCTTGATGCAGAGATCGGCGTACGGCAGGGCGTTCAGGCGTGCCTTCTCGATGGGCTTGCCGCAGCGCGAGCAGATCCCGTAGGTGCCGTCCTCCATCCGGGCGAGCGCGCGATCGATCTTGCCCATGAGGTCCCGGACGTTGTTCTCGATGGAAAGGTCCCGTTCCCGCTCGAACGTGAAGGTGCCGGCGTCGGCGTTCTCCTCGTCGAACGACACCTCGCCCGAGATGTCGGATTGCGAGGTGGCGAACGAGGTCTCCTCGATGGTCGTCAGCTGCACCTGCAGCTCAGCGCGTTCGGCCTGCAGGCGCTGGCGCAGCTCGTCGAGTTCCTTCTTGCTGTGGGTGATCTTCCCGGGCATGGTCGGAGGAACCTAGCATCGGCGGCTCAGGGCGGCAATGAGTGGCCTTCCGTTGTCCGAAGGCGCATCTCCGCCTCGGGTTGGCCGAGGCGCGGCCGCCCTTCGGAAGCACGCGAACGGTGACCGGGCTCGTCCCGCCGTGTAGCATCGCTCCCGAAGGCGATGACGGGAACGAGTACGAGGGATCCCGAGCCCGAGCGAGCCGGGGACGGTGTGAGCCCGGCGGCGAGGCCCCTCCGAACATCATCCCCGAGCCGCCGCCCGAACCGGGCGCGCGCCACGCGCCCGCAGTAGACGCGGCCGGGTCCGCCCGTGACAGCGGTGGGCTGTGGATGCAGCCGATGAGCGGCCGGGCCGGCGGGCCCGGCAACGCGGGGTGGTACCGCGGGGCCCACGCCTCGTCCCTGCAACGGGGACGGGGCGTTTGGTGTTTCGGAGGTGGCGATGTTCGAGCCGGTCGATCAGAAGGCGAACTTCCCCGAGCTCGAGCGCGCGGTGCTCGGGTTCTGGCGCGAGGCCGACGTGTTCCACCGCCAGCTCGAGCTGCGCAAGGAGGGCCCGCTCTGGGTCTTCTACGAGGGCCCGCCAACCGCGAACGGCCGACCCGGCGTCCACCACGTTGAGGCGAGGACGTTCAAGGACGTCTTCCCTCGCTTCAAGGCGATGACGGGGCACTACGTCCCGCGCAAGGCCGGATGGGACTGCCACGGCCTCCCGGTCGAGCTCGAGGTCGAGAAGGAGATCGGCACCAAGACCAAGCGCGACATCGAGGCGTTCGGGATCGCCGAGTTCAACGATCTCTGCCGCGCGTCCGTCCAGCGGTACGTGGGTGACTTCGAGCGGCTCACCGAGCGCATCGGGTTCTGGATCGACATGCCCGAGGCGTACTGGACGATGAACCCCGAGTACATCGAGAGCGTCTGGTGGTCCCTCAAACAACTCCATGCGCGTGGGTTGTTGATCGAGGACGATCGGATCACGGCGTACTGCCCGCGATGCGGGACGGCGCTGTCGGACGCCGAGGTCGCGATGGGGTACGCCGACGTCGAGGACCCGAGCGTCTACATCCTGTTCCGCATCGTCGAGGCGCCCGCCGCTTCGCTCGTCGGAGCCTCGATGCTCGGGTGGACGACCACGCCGTGGACGCTGATCTCCAATACCGGCCTCGCCGTCTCAGCCGACGCC